>DATHPV010000123.1:0-5652 GCA_035483495.1 Puia sp. | reverse complement strand
AAGGGGCCGCAATTCATACCGGGATTAAAAAGGCTAACGGCGAATTTCTGGTCATTCAGGATGCTGATCTGGAATATGACCCTGAAGAGTTTAATACATTGCTTAAACCAGTGATAAGGGGCTCAGCCGATATCGTATTTGGTTCAAGATTTTTGGGCGGAAACCCTCACAGGATACTATTTTATTGGCACTCTATAGGCAACAAGGTTTTGACCAGGTTTAGTAACATGTTTACCAATCTCAACCTGACAGATATGGAAACTTGTTATAAATTATGCAGAACCCGTATTATAAAAGACATTGATTTAAAAGAAAAACGGTTTGGATTTGAACCTGAAATAACGGCTAAACTTGCCCGTATTCCCAATATCCGGATTTATGAAGTCGGAATATCATATTATGGTCGCACCTATATAGAAGGTAAAAAGATCGGATGGAAAGATGGGTTTCGCGCCATCTATTGCATTTTGAAATACAACTTATTCGGCTAATGCAAAAAGAAACATTAACGGATCCTTCAGGTTTCGAAACGCTTGATGCATTTTCCAGGGCAGACAGGTTCAACCGTTGGCAATTTAGTGCATTGAACAGATCTGTTCAAGGACAAATACTGGAGATCGGTAGTGGTACAGGAAATATATCTGAATTGCTGTTGAAAAATCATTCTCATGTTTCATTAAGTGACCTGCGATCTGAATACTGTCATTTGCTCGAAACCAAATTCAATAACAACCCACATTTTAAAGGTGTTTATGAATTGGATTTATCAATAAATAATTTTGATTCAAAGTATCCGGAGCTACTGGCAAAATTCGACACCGTAATCGCGTCGAACGTTATTGAACATATTACACCTGACACGCTGGCGGTACGCAATGCAACAGCATTATTGAGAAAAGGCGGAAGATTGATTGTATTAGTACCCGCTGGTCAATGGCTTTATAATTCTCTTGATAAAGAGTTGGGTCATTATAAACGTTATTCGAAATTTAAATTGAAAAGTTTATTGGAATCCGCCGGCCTGGTAGTCAGGGATACCAGGTATTTTAATGCCGCTGCCATTTTAGGATGGTGGATTTCAGGTAAAGTCCTAAGGGAAAAAACAGTTTCTGTTTCTAAAATGAATCTGTATAATCGTCTGACTCCTCTATTTAAAATAACAGACTGGTTCATTGCACCTTTCGTTGGTATTTCAGTGATTTCAGTGGGCGTTAAAAATTAGATTGAATTAATGTTAAATTCCTCAATGCATCAATTGCCGGGTGAAAAGCAAACTCTATTTTTAAAATGGAGCATATATATCCTGGGCTTTTTGTTTTTTATAAACTGTTTTACCCCATTGAGAATACATTTTGATATGCTTCGTTATTTTGCTATCAAAGATTGTATTGAATCTAAATGCCCTCCGGGAGCGGACCCCCATGATTATCTTCCTTATGGTTATACGGCGTTACTTTTATTACTCTCAAAACTTGGAATACTACGATCTTTTTCAATAGTTTTTGTAAACTGCCTTTATCTTTTGGGGGGATTATATTTTGTGAGGAGGGTTTTTTCCAATATTCGTTCCCCTTATTTTTTGTTTCTTCTCGTATTAATGAATTGGACTATTATCAAATTTACCTTACATCCTTTGTCCGAACTCCAGTATTTATTTTTCTCATTGTTTAGTTTGTATGAATATTCTCAATTCACCAGAAAAAAAAATATCGGGAATCTTTTATTAGCCTTTCTTCTGGCAGGAATCGCGACATTAACACGTACCATTGGCATAACGCTCATTGCAGCTATCTTTTTCGCGCTGGCATTTGAATATAGAAAGCAACTTCTGGGAATACTGAAAAAAAACAAGATCCTCATTGCGATATTCATCTTATGCGTGATCTTAGTTTTTATTTTTTCAAAACAACTGGGATTAAATCATTATCTGGCTGCAATTACTACTCAATTTAATGAGGGCCTTCATTTTTCGGATATACTTGTATGGCACTTTTCTGAGTGGGGTGAAATATTATTGAATACTCCAAAAGCGAAGATGATTGGCATGCTGCCTTATCCATTGGGGTTTTGGTTATTTTTCATTTTGGGGATTTTAGGAATATGCGGGTTTATTTACATCTGTTTTATAAAGAAAAATAATATTCCATTTATAGTAAAAGCATATCTTTTCTTTTATATCCTTCTCCTGTTTAACTGGCCATTTCCAGATCCCAGATTCTGGGTTCCTATTATTCCCTTAATAGCAGCGGTAGTAAGTCAGCAAACATTTTCAGGGAACCTGATTTTAAAGCGGACCAGCGCAATTTTCCTTGGCGTTTATATCCTATTCGGGATAGTGGCTGTTAGTTATATGACCTTTACATCCTTCAATAAAAAGGAATTTTCCAGGACACAGGCTTCGGGTGTTTTTAGAAATGAATATGAAATTCATTTTTTTGGGAAACCGCTGTCTGATACAGTGACAGTCGTAAATCATAATCTTGTTGATTTTTTAAATAAGTATGATAAATAATCATCGGGGTATTTGAAAATTAGATCTTTCGAGAAAATGTATTGAAACTAAAAAACCTTCTCACACAGAGAAGGTTTTTTAAATTTCCTTTATATGAACAGTCTTTTTAGATGTTAATTTTTACTGGAAAGTACCTGTTGAACCTGTTCAAACGACATGGCTTTTAATTCTGTAGGTGTATATCCTTTTATCTTTCTGTTAGCACCGTTACCTGACACTAATGCACCGGGGATGGTTACATACCGATAAGGAAAATTATAATTGGCGCCTGCTGAAAGATTTATCTGTCCTACTGAAAAATCTTCAAAAATATATGGCACGAGAGCACCGGTAGGTGTAACGTGATAGGTACCGTTCGATTCTTCAAAATTTACGTAAGAAAGTACCACACCGCTATCCAGTATACTTTGGGTTATGGATGGCGCGTTGATGGCTTCTTCATATGCACTGTCGTTTGGGTTATAAGTCAAAGCCATATTGATCCATTGAGACGAAAATACACTGTCAGGCCCCGCTGGTCCCGCAGGTCCGGTTGACCCGGTGCTCGATTTACTACAACCTGCCAGTCCAATTACAATAATCCCAGCTGCACAAAGAAGACTTCTGAATAGTTTCATCTTAAATTATTTAATATATGAATGATTTGGCGTGTGATGACGCAAGATAATTTATTTCTTCAAAAGACTGCCTTGCGGCTGCTGCCTTTTCCAAAATACGTGAATCCGGACCATAGGTTGCTTTGAGTTAATTTAAGCCGAATCGGGCAAATTGTCTTTGTGGTGCCATAAATGCAGACAGGCATAAGTGCGGTAAGGTGACCAATTGCCTGAGATCTTCAACATATCTTCTCTTAATTTTTTTTTATTAGTTTTATCAAGCTTATAAATCTTAATCATTGCCTGTTGTATTCCGAGGTCATCAACAGCAAAAACATCCTCACGGCCCAGGGTAAACATCAGTAACATTTCGGCTGTCCATCTGCCAACTCCTTTTATTTTTGTGAGATATTCAATGACTTCTTCATTACTCATTTTCTTCAACAACTGATGATTCAAGCCAAATTCGATAGTAAATCGCGCTACATTGTGTACATAATTTGCTTTTGCACCCGATAGGCCAATAGAACGGAGAGTCTCATGGGAAGTAGCCAGTATTTGCTCAGGTGTTGGTTTTCCCTCGTACAATTTCAGAAACCTTTTACGAATGGTAGCTGCAACTTTGGTGGAGAGCTGTTGCCCCAATATGGAGTAACATAAATATAGATGCACGTGCCGGTGTTTGGAAACCTTTAGTAGCTGTTGGTTTTCCAGTATTCGGGCAAATTTTTTGTCTTTTGATAAATGAATAATGTACGATGAAAGATCTGAGTTCATCAACGCAAATTAAAACGTTTTAACGTTCCAGTAATCCGTCGATCTTGAATAAAACACCGTTCCTTGCCATCGGACTTACAGAAAGGACATTAGCGGTTGTGTCGCTTCCCACTACCTGAACGGTAGTCTGAATTCCAGTGATGTAAAATATAAGAGTACTATCAGCAAGAGTCTGAAACACGCTGCTATCGCCCACATCATAACCGAATAATCGCTGGGGAATCAGACTCAATAAAACCAGGGTGCGAAGACTGTCGGGACTTACAGCATTTAAATCTGAAGGTGTATTGTATCCTACATTTCTGAAGGCGTCGTTATTGGGTGCGATTACGGTAAAAGGGCCACCCGATGTTAGAAGAACAGACAAAGTATCCGGAAATGGTGTGGACAATTGAATTGCCTGATTAAAAAAAGTGAGCGACGTATCGCTGTTTACCATTTGACTAAGATTCTGGGTTGGTGGCAACAGTACATTTTGCAATGAAAGCATAACACCATTGGTGCATGTGGCTTCTGAATTGAGAAATTGATAACCGTTGACATATGTTCTGTTTGAATCTCCCGAAACAAACGTTGAATCCCCATTTGCCATGATCAGTTTTACCTCTGTTTTACCTATAAATGATTCAAAATTGAGTGCTGTGCCGGCATAGGTCTGATAAAGTACCCAATTCCGCGCTTCATCGGAGGTAAAACCATTTATAACCGTCTGACTAAAACCTGATTGAATGCAGGTCATATCATTTGGAACCATAAGAGTGAAAATAGCAGGACTGCTGAATACGGAATCAAGTCCCGCTTTTACTACTGCTGAATTAAAGATTGTAGTATTTGCACCGGTGGCTAACAAAGATCCAAGTGTAGAAGTCTGCGCATTAATAACGGGAGCAGAAGTTTTATTGCAGGAAATAACCAGAAGCAGGCTCAGACAAACCAACAGGTACTTTAATATGGTTTTCACAAAAGGTTTGATCATGATTATACAGACTCAAAAAATAATTATAAAGGTTTTGAACGGCTGAGACTTTTTATGCATACGTTTAAAAAGCTTTTATCGTATGTGCCGGCCGATATTTATTCCATATTAAAACTCACCCTGCCATCTTTTTCGTCCTTGAGCGAGATTCCAATTTCCAGTAACTGTTTACGTATTCGGTCAGAAGTCTGATAATCCTTTTTCGCTTTTGCAGCGCTGCGTATTTCAATCAGTAGGTCCATAATACCGTTGATTTTATCAGATCCTGGGTTGGAATCTTCTCTGAGTCCAAGTACATCCTCCATGTAAGATTTAAACTTGGCTTGTACAAAGGACAGGGTTTCGGATGAAAGAGTTGTTTTTTCGAGATCTCCGCTGCGAAAAGAATTAATGTGATTTACAAGCTGGAACATGTTTGCCAGCACTTTTGCCGTGTTAAAATCATCGTTCATGAAATCATCCATTTCGCGACAAAGAGAATTGAATTGATTTTCGATTTGTTCATTAATAATTTTAGAAGCATCTGTTTTCATTTTCAGCAGTTCCTGGTAGGCGTCCCATAATCTCTTAAATCCCTTTTCTGCAGCCTGCAGGGCCTCATTTCCAAAATCCAGCGTACTTCGGTACTGTGTCTGTAATATGAAAAACCGGATCGTCATGGGTTGATAAGCCTGGGCCAGGAGAGGATTATCTCCGGAAAACATGTCCGTTAAACGAATCACATTGTTGTAGCTCTTGCCCATTTTTTTTCCGTTGATAGTAATCATATTATTATGGATCCAATAACGGGC
>DATHPV010000122.1:0-10253 GCA_035483495.1 Puia sp. | reverse complement strand
AACGCAAATCCTGCGCAATCGCGGCCGGCAGTTGGCTCGACTCCTTCCGCTGATCAGGCTCAGGCAGCTATTTATCAGAAAACTTTCCTGGCTGCTATTACAAATACTTATCACATCTCTGAGAAGTTTCAGAATAACACAAATTTTTACGGTGCATATACCAATTATTTAAATCCAACTTTTAGAAATTATGAATTCCGTAATGAACCACATTTCGGCGGAAGAACCGTTTTTAATTACAATACCGAAATAATTCATATCAGTTTTGGTGGTGAAGCTCAGAAGGGATTTTTTCAAACGCAGGATTATGGCAACACGAATGGAGCGCCAGATACCCTTCAAACTAATGACAATATCAATACGTGGACATATACACTTTTTGCCCAGGCGGATATCTTTTTCGGAAAGGGCTGGCAGGCTTCTGTCGGGCTCAGCTATAACAATTCATTCATTGGTATAGACAGGATCTCGGTTCCAGGTTTCGTTCCACGGAATAAAAAGTTCAGCAATGAACTTGCACCCCGGATCGCCATTTCAAAAAAAATTACACCTGACTTGTTATTGTACGCCAGCATATCTAAGGGTTTTTCACCTCCGGCAGTGGCAGAAGTCCTGCCTTCTACCACGAGCATCAATACCGATCTGCAGCCGGAAAATGGAATAAGCTATGAAACAGGAATTAAAAGTAGTTTTTTCAACAAGCGATTATACTTTGAAATAATTGGATTTTATTTTGAATTGCAGAACGCTATTGTGGACCGCAAAGATTCAAGCAATAACGATTATTATGTAAATGCAGGTTCTTCTACCCAAAAAGGAATCGAATCACAGTTATCATATCAGTTGTTACCATCAGCGTCGGGGTTGATTAGCAGCGCCCGAATTTGGGCTGCCTACACGCTGGATAATTTTACATACGGAGATTTCGTAAAAGCGAATATTAATTATGATGGAAAACATTTTCCGGGAGTGGCTAACAACACTTTTACGGGTGGCGTGGACCTGAATAGTCGTCCCGGTATTTTTCTTCACCTTACTTATTATTACAGTGATAAAATGCCGCTTGACGATGCTAATACTGCATACGCTGATGCTTATCAACTGGTAGGAGGAAGACTTGGATATTCCACGGTTTTTCAGAAATTATCGCTTAGTTTTTTCACTGGCGTCAATAATGCATTTAATGCAAAGTATAGTCTCGGCAATGATATCAATGCAGCTGGCGGAAGATATTACAACGCAGCTGCGACGGCGAATTATTTTATTGGTTTTAGTGTAAATTTTAATAAACCACCGAAAATTTAAAATTCCTCAGGTACTTCTCAAACTCTCCTTTACATTTGTGATATCTGGTTCCCGCAAAGCGGGATTAAAAGGGAAGTCCGGTGTAATACCGGCGCTATCCCCGTAGCTGTGAGTTTCATCCCGGATCGTTCGGGACTGTTTACACTGCGGCCACTGTCACGCCCCCGGCGTGATGGGAAGGCAGTAAACAGGAAACAAGCCAGAAGACCTGCCAGGTAAAATATTAATCGTTACGCTTTCGGGTGAAAGGCAGGCGGAGTATATACGGCTTCTCAATTTATATTCCTACTGAACCTTCGCTCATTTTTGAAGAATCATAATTTGATGCACACTGCAATGGAATGAAATTTAAGCAACATAATAATTGTAAGGTCTATTGCGCAGCGGGAAAATATCTGCTCATCACATTTATATTTTCAGTCATAATTAATTCCATGATTCTGGCACAAGATAAAACTGACAGTAGCCGCGCATTAAAAGGAGTTACAATTACCGCTGAAAAAAAAGCAAATAGCTATACAGCTATCGTTCCGGTACAAATTTTAAATCACGAGGCACTTCAGGAGATCAACGCAGAGAATATTGCAGAAGCATCCAAATATTTCTCAGGGGTTTTAATTAAAGACTATGGAGGTGTCGGTGGTTTAAAAACAATTTCCGTAAGAAGTTTGGGCGGACTTAACACCGGACTGGTATACGACGGAATAACCATCGCCGATGCACAGACAGGCCAGGTGGATTTGAGTAAATTTTCAACAACCTTTGTCCAAAGTCTGGAGTTGGATCAGGCAAATCCTCCTGCAATTCTTGCACCTGCAAGAGTCTATTCATCCGGATCCGTTCTTTCATTTACCAGTTCATCTTTTAATACGATAAATTTTGCTCACAAAAAATGGACAGCCGGGCTGGATATAGGATCATTTGGGCTATGGCAACCTTTTGCCGGACTTTATTTACCTGTTTCAAATTCTATGATCGTTAGTGCTAATGCAGAAGCAACCTGGTCCAAAGGCAATTACCCGTACTATGTTGAAAATGGTATGTTTTCCCAAAAAGCTTATCGCACTAATTCCGACTTAAAATCTTTTCAGGGAGAAATTAATGTGGTCAACCGATTTGCAGACAGCTCAATACTACAAACAAAAATATGGGTATATAATTCTGAACGCGGGCTGCCTGGAAGTATCATTTTCTTCAACGACATCTCAGTTCAACGTCTGGAAGATAAAGATTACTTTATTCAAAGCCGGTATTTGAAAAAATTTAAGGCGGGCATATCGATGCTGGTTTCTGCTAAATATAGCTCGATGTATAACAGATATACAGATCCAAATTTTCTAAATAACGCAGGTGGCCTTGATGACCGGTATACACAAAACGAATTCTACGGAAGTATTGCCATGAGTTATAAGGCAGGGAAATATTTTTCTATATCCTTTTCGTCCGACGTTGCTCTGACAAGCCTGACAGCAAATATTCAGCATTTCGCAACTCCAACAAGAAGCAGTTTATGGAACAATCTGGCAATACAATTTATTAAATCACACTGGCAGTTAAGTGCATCGCTGCTGAATACAAATATCAGCGACAAAACCAAGAACGGTAAACCTGCGACGAATGAAAATAAGTTCACACCAACATTACAGGCAGGTTATAAAGTTGATCCGGAAAGTCCATTTCTTTTTCGTGTTTTTTATAAGAACATATTTCGTATGCCTACTTTCAACGATCTCTATTATACTTATAATATCAATGTCAATCCAAAATTGCTGCCCGAATATTCCAGCCAATATGATGCAGGCATAACTTATACTAAAAATCTAAATTCAGTATTGAGGCAAATTAATTTCAGTATCGATGGATACTATAACAATATCAAAGACAAAATAATTGCAGTTCCCTCTCAGAATCTTTTTATTTGGACGATTGAAAATCTCGGAAAAGTTAAAATCACCGGGGTTGACATGAATGCCGAAGCCAATGGAAAATTTAATGCTAACTCGGGATGGTCAGGAAGAGTGGCATTTACCTGGCAGGAAGCATTGGATGTAACAGATCCATCCAGTTCAGAATACAAAAATGACATTCCATATACACCGAATTATTCCGGTTCAGCTATGGTAGTTTACAATCTCAAAAACTGGAGTGCCGTCTATAGTATATTGTTTTCCGGAAAAAGATTTGCGCTTGGTGAAAACGATCCCTCCAATGAATTGCCTGAATGGAATACTCAGGATGTCTATTTGAGCAGACAAATAAAAACCAGAAACTTTTCGGCAAATTTAAAAGGCGAGGTAAATAATATTTTCAATGTATACTATGATGTAATTCATTATTATCCTATGCCCGGAAGGTCATTCAAACTAAGTATCACTATTAACAACTTATAAAATTAAAAAAATGTACAGAAACAAAATATTCCTGCTGTCGTTCGCATTATTTATTACTATTCTTTCGTGCAAAAAAAATGACAATGCTCCTACTGTGACACCTTCGGTAACAACCGGAGTTTACACACTAAATCAGGGGCTATACGGACAAAATAATACAATGCTTACTTATTATGATTTTGCAAGCACAACAGCTACTACGGATTATTTTAAAAACGTCAACGAATTTGGATTGGGCGATACAGGAAGTGATTTTATCATTTACGGAAGCAAGGTATATATCGTTATGAATGTATCGGGTTATGTGGCTGTCGCTGATGCTGCAGGTGCAAAATTTAAGGACACCATCGATTTTAAAAATGCGGGGGTTAACCGTGGTCCTGAAAATATCGTGGGCTTCGGCTCTAATGTATTTGTTTCCTCAACAGATGGTACTGTTGCCGTAATAGATACTGCTACACTGGCCATAAGTAAATTCATCACGGTAGGGTCAAATCCGGCGCAAATGGCGGTATCGGGAAATAATCTGTATGTTAGTAATACAGGCGGATTCAGTCCTACCTATGATTCTACAGTGTCTGTTATCGATTTAACGTCGCTGACTGAAACGGCAAAAATTACTGTAGGCATAAATCCCGGTAGTATCGCTGCAGATAACTCAGGAAATATTTATGTCGCATGTACCGGAAACTACGGAAGTGTAGTACCAAAAATTGTCAAAGTAGCTTTAAGTACCAATCAGGTAATCTTATCTGCAGATACTGCTGCAGGAACTATTCGGTATTATAATAACACATTAATCACTACTGGTGGTTATCTGGGTACCGCAAATGTTGGCATTCTGAATCCCGCAGATTTCAGTGCAGTCAGACCTTCCTTTGTTACGGACGGAACCAATATAATTAATCCCTATGGCCTGGATGTAGACCCGGCTACCGGTGACGTATATGTCGGCGATGCGATAGATTATATTTCGTCAGGAAATGTTTATTGCTTTGATAAAACCGGCAAAAAGAAATTCAGCTTTTCAACTTCTCCGGGTATCAGTCCTATAAGAACGCAGTTGATCTCACATTGAATATTGTAAGCTTATTCAGATATCTTTGCACCGAGATTTTTGAGTTCACTTAAAATCGAAACATGCAACCAAAGTTCAACGAGTTACTGACAGTGACTTTTACGCTTTTTGCTGTTATCGATATTGTCGGCTCTATTCCTCTGCTTTTATCGCTGAAGAAAAAAATGGGTGGACTAAATGAAATCAAAGCAACGCTGATTTCGGGAGCCCTGATGATTCTTTTTTTATATCTGGGAGAGTCTTTTCTTCATGTACTGGGTTTGGAAACTCATTCTTTTGCGGTTGCAGGTTCGATAGTGATATTCATTCTGGGACTGGAAATGATTCTCGGAATTGAGTTTTTTAAATCAGACAAGGAATCAAAATCGAATATGATGGTGCCCATTGCTTTCCCTCTCATTGCCGGCTCCGGGACACTCACCACTATAATTTCCCTGAAAGCAAACTATGAGGAGAGCGTGCTGCTTGTCGCGATATTAATCAATCTGATTATTGTATTTGTAGTTTTGAAATCGCTGAATCTTATCGAGCGAATTTTAGGCCCGGGCGGAATGGTTGCCATTCGTAAATTTTTTGGCGTAATATTGCTGGCAATTGCAGTAAAAATCTTCAGTAGCAATGTGCCTGGTTTAATCAAATAGGCCTCGTCGTACAATGGATAGTATAAGAGTTTCCGAAGCTCCAGATCCAGGTTCGATTCCTGGCGAGGCCACCAATTCCATATAAAAGCATGTCGAAATAGATGTCGGTAGTTATTGAAACAGAACGCTTGATATTGCGACATTGGAAAAATAAAGATGTTACTCCTTTTATTGAAATGTGCGCGGATCGTAAAGTGATGGAATTTCTTTCAGCCCCGCTAACGCCGATGGAAGCGCAAATTACTGTGAAGAGAATTCATAGTCATTTTAAAAAGCATGGATTCGGATTATACGCCATTGAGCAAAAAGAATCGAAAAAATTTATTGGTTTTACAGGTTTTATGATCCCAAATTTCGAACACTTTTTTACACCATGCGTGGAAATCGGATGGCGTATCAAAAGCACTGAATGGAAAAAAGGGTTTGCTACTGAAGCTGCGGCAGCCTGTCTTAAGTTCGGATTTTCAAAACTTGGTTTTAAAAAGATTCATTCATTTACATCTATTCACAATCTGGCGTCAGAACGCGTTATGCAAAAAATCGGACTACTTCGTAAAGGAACATTCTTTCATCCCATGCTACCTTCCGGGCATTTATTAAGTGAACATGTACTTTACTGCACAGAATAATTACAAACGCAAGAATTATCTATTTACTAATGAATTCAACCAGGCTGCTATTATCCACACCATATTTTTTTGCTATCGCCTTTACAACAGTGCCGGGACTTACGGTAAATGGCTGGGTATATTCATTTTTATTTGTAAATGCAGGCGTGGACCCATCTATGGTATAGTAAATTTTTGTGCCCGGAGTAAGACTTTTGATCGTTATTTTATTCCCGATTGCTGATATCAACGGTCGCCTGACCACGTTTGCATAACGCTCTGTACGTTCGTCGCTGATTACTCCCTTCCAATTTAATCCGAATCCAAAATTGTATGAATTGCCTCCGGCATCCGTATAACAGATCATGTCGTGGGGAATATCTTCAAATTGCAATTCCACATTTTTCATATTTACAGGCATCTGAACAGGTAATAGCCCGGAGGGCTCTGCCGCGCCTGTCACTATATCCATGATTGCCTGGTTTTGTACGCCAAAACTTACCAGTATTCCATCCGCGTCTTTTTCGAATTCACTAACGACAGCTGGTTTGGTCAGAGACAAACACACTATCACAGGTTTACCTTTCATGGCATTTTTTGTATCCCTGATCGTTTTTAGATCGACGGCGTTTGAAGCATCTATAGACTTGCCTTTATAAGACCTGTTTGTGATTCCCGGTTCCACTGGATCGCCGGCTGCGATGCTATGTTCCCTTGCAAATTCCGCAGTGTATGGTTCGTATTGTAAACTAATAGGAACGTATCCATTACCTCCTTTTATCAGATCATCCTTGTCATACCCTGGACCACCCGCAGGGCCGCCAGCAAAAACGATGGCATAATCGGCTTTTGCAGGGTCATCAGTTACCGTAAAATATCTTTTCAATATTTCAGGATTGACAGCATCAACTTCTTTGGCAGGGGTAACATTTCCAAAAAAATCCTTTCTGGCAGGTATGAATAATTTCGGTATATAAACCAACTTGCCTTTCTGCAATGGCATTACATGATTACTATTTTTTAACATCACAATGGATTTCAACTGAGCTTCGTAGCCAGCCTTCATAAACTCTGCTTTACCCACTGTTTGTTTGGTGTTTTCAATATTCAGATATGGATTTTCAAAAAGACCTACGCGGAAAATATTTCTGAGTAACCTCACTGCAGACTGTTCCATTCTCGCACGCATGAATGTCTCCCCATGTTCTTTTATACCCATTTTATACGCTTCGATAACAGGACCCGCATCGTTGTTGCCCCCAAACTGATCTACTCCGGCCATTAATATCTTATAATGTCGCTCAGCGACTGTTTTAGTTTCCATACCCCAGGATTTTCCTGCGAATATATCCGGAGACTTTCCTTCATCGGCTGTGACAAGCCAGTCTGTGCATACGACTCCATCGAAACCATATTTCTTTCTCAGAAGATCAGTAATCAGATAAGAATTATAACTATTACCCTCATTTTCTTTGGTTTTGCTATCCCTGTTGTAGGAAATAGTATAATACGGCATTACTGCAGCTGCCATTTTTGTTTTACCTGTAAGATGCATAGCCCCATCTACAAAGGGAACAATCTGTTCATCAAAATTATCTCCGGGATAAACAGCAAATTTACCGTATGCAAAATGAGCATCACGACCACTTTCTTCCGGACCACCGCCCGGCCAGTGTTTTATCATAGCATTTACACTATTGTAACCCCAACCATCTTTAATTTCACTACTGCCCATCGAATTTTGAAATCCATCTACATAGGCACGCGCCATATCTGCATCCAATTGCGGATCCTCTCCGAAAGTTCCATTGATGCGCGACCATCTTGGTTCGGTGCCGAGATCAATTTGAGGTGAAAGTGCTGTTGTAATTCCCAATGCCCTATACTCCTTTGCGGCAATCTGACCAAATTGCAGAACGATAGTAGGATCAAAGGTAGCTGCAAGCCCCATAGATTCCGGCCATTGTGATATTTTACCACCAGCACCCGCCGTATACTCCACTCCGGAATTTGTGCTGTTTCGAGGATCCGTACTATTATTTGCGGGAATGCCTAAACCGATACCCTCAACCAACGCCTGCATTTTATTATTCCAGCGAGCTGCAACTTCCGGGGATTGCACAGAAGTTATCAATACGTGCCTGAGATTATCATTGATAAGAAATGCTTTTTGCTGGTCCGTCAGATCCCAGGCATTCGCACCACTTTCATTAAAAGCTTTACCATTATAAGTCGACTTGCCCATAGGACCAGGAACTGCTGGTATTGCCTGATGGAGACTATATAACATGAGGCCGGCAATTTGTTCAATTGTCATTTTTGAAGCAAGATCTGCTGCCCGTTTATCAACTGGCAAACGCCAGTCTTCATATATATCCAACTTACCGTTTTTATTCAGATCCTTAAAAGCCAGGCCATCAACAGTAAGAATTTTTATACCTGATTGATCTGAGTATCCTAAATCAGGACCACCATGATTTTTGACTATGACTATTCCTTCATCTTCAGATATTGTCCAATTTTTTGAATTGGCAGATTTACTGCTTATCAACAAAACTGAAACCATAGCAATCGTTATGATACCTGCAAATACAGATATCTTTTTTGCGTTATATTTTCTCATGTTAATATTTCAATATTCAGGTTTATTAGTGAATAGCGGATTTATAGTAAACCAGGCAATCACCGGAAAAAAAACCATAGGTACGGCTAGTCCCGGAAACAACTCTGGAAACTGAACATTTAAAGGCAGCGTAATAGAAATCGGTATCATTACACAGGCAAAGGAGAGTATGGAAAAGAGAAAATTAAAAATAATTTCTCCGCGTTTCTTAAATATTCTGCCAAGAATATGATTCAGAAACACTGCCAACATACATACCAGCACACTAAAACCGACAATCCTTGCGGTGCTAAATACTTTCGAAAAATCTACCTCGTTTGCAAAATAATAGATGTGCTGATAAATAATTCCGGCTACGGCTGACAAAATACTTGCAAGTATTCCCTGCAAAAATTTTCTTTTAAACATCATCGCCTATTTTGTAACAGGAACCGAAATATCAACTTTGAAAGTACTGGCACCATGATTCGGTTCAGCAGTATTGACATTATAATCCAAACGATTTACCGTCAACGAACCTTTAAAAGTATTATCCTGAAAAGTAAATGGAATTACAACTTCCTTTTGCACTCCATGCATTGACAAAGTTCCTTTTGTTTCGTATCCGTCTGGAGTTTTTGTGATATTGGTGGAAGTGAATTGAATAGTTGGATATTTTTCAGCGTCAAACCACTTTTCACTTTTGGCGTGCGTGTTCTTCATGCCATTGCCAGTGTTGATAGTCGACACATCAATTGTGACGTCAAATTTTGAACTCGCGAGATCGGCGGGATCAAAGCTGATACTGCCTTTCATCCCTCCAAATTGGCCCGAAGGATCTCCACCGTCAAACTTTACATAAGAACTGTCTGCAATTTTCCAATCCTGCGCTTTAAAAGCGGTAAATGCAGAACCAACTACCAGAGCCAGAGCGATAAGTGGATAAATAAGTTTTTTCATAATCTGTGTTTTAGACTTTCTAATTTTTGAGGATCTAAAAATATTATTTTAAGGCTCCAAAGGCTACAAATTGAGGCAAAAAAGGTAATTCCTGAGACGAAATCCCCGTTTCGTTCAATTTTACCTGATCTGATCCCTTTGAAAACAAAGGCCAGGGCTAATTAAAAACCCTTAGGCTAAAGTATTGATGTTTAATTATTGCTCAATAATCATTTTTCGGCAAGCTTTTTAACAATCATTTTGATGTGTCGGAGAATATTTATGTAGAGAATTCGTTTGTCAGAAAAACAGGTTCATTCATTGTTATAAATGGTTAATAATTTTATCTTGTAAGGCCAATATAACCTATGAAGCAGATTCTTTTAATATTTCTATTTCTGCATACCAGGCACGATACCCGCATGGAAACTAATCGTTATCCAACTGTGGACCTTATAAACGTACGTTTAGCACCCTGGCCAATAAATCTCCAAAGAGTCATTTATTATACAGATACCTGTTATGCTCTTCAATTCAGGGATCAGGGAGTTATGAATGCAACGAATATCAAAACCATGGAAATTTATAACATGGATCAATTGAAATATCTAAAACTCGGACTAACTACCCTGACTAAGGGTGCCAATGGGGATGTAGCGGAATTTAAAGATTATTCAATCAAAAAAGTAG
>DATHPV010000121.1:0-3035 GCA_035483495.1 Puia sp. | reverse complement strand
CGCTTTTCCTTCTTTAAAAATAGATACGACTCAGCATAGCGCAGACGGTACTGTCAAAACCCGGTTCAAAACCTTCGATAATCATTTTGTGGAAGGTGTATTGATACCCACTGATGAACGAAGGACAGCATGTGTTTCTTCTCAAATCGGCTGTTCCCTGAGTTGCAAGTTTTGCGCAACTGGGTATATGGAGAGGGAGAGAAACCTCGATTTCGACGAAATTTATGACCAGGTAGTATTAATAAATCAGCAGGCCGAAAAGACTTACGATAAAAGATTAAGCAATATTGTGTTTATGGGTATGGGTGAGCCGTTGCTCAACTATAAAAATGTACTCAGGGCTATAGACAAGATCAGTTCTGCGGAAGGCCTCGGCATGAGTGCGAGACGTATTACCGTTTCCACTGCGGGTGTTGCAAAAATGATCCGCCAACTCGGCGATGACAAAGTAAAATTTAAACTGGCTCTCTCTCTGCATGCAGCCAATGATGGCAAACGTCATGAAATAATGCCTATCAACGACACGAATAACATTCGTTCATTGATCGACGCATTGAATTATTTCTATAAGGAAACCGGTAACGAAATCACATTTGAGTATATCCTTTTCCAGGATTTTAATGATAGTCTGAAAGACGCTGATGAACTGATAAAAATTTATCGCCAGGTGCCGGCTGATCTGGTAAACATCATTGAATATAATCCTATTGAAAATGCTGTTTTTTCAAAACCGGAAGAATCAGTAGTCAGTCTGTTTATGAAACATCTGGAGAAAAATAAGGTCAATGCACGACTACGCAGGAGCAGAGGCAAGGATATTGATGCAGCCTGCGGTCAGTTGGCCAATAAAAATGCATCTCCCCTTATCCCATGAAACGAAAGACAGATAATTTCAACAAATTTTTTAATCGTAAACGAACAAGTGCCGTAAAAGAAGAGATCCGTCAGGAAAAAAAGCTGATTAAGAAAGAAAGACGCGAAGCGGTGGACAGGCATTTTGAAGAAAAAAGAAATAAGCGGGCAATTGAAGCATCTGTTCCTGAGAGACCCGTTCAGAAAAAGAGCAATTCAAAAATCAATTCAAATGCACCGACCAGCAAATCTGTTGCAACCCCTGAAAAAGACACCGAAGCTGTTCAAAATAATACGGGAACAATTCCGCTCAATAAATATGTCGCACATGCAGGAGTGAGTTCCAGAAGAGCAGCCGCTGCACTGGTGAAAGAAGGCAAAGTAACTGTGAACGGAACATTAGTAACTGATCCCGGAACAAAGGTTTTGTTTACTGATACGGTAAAAGTGAACGGGAAAAAAGTAACTGTGTCGAGTCATTTCGTTTATATTTTACTCAACAAACCAAAAGATTTCCTCACTACCACCACAGATCCACAAGGCAGAAAAACGGTTCAACAGCTGATCAGTAAAGCAACTGAAGAAAGAGTATATCCGATTGGCAGACTTGACAGAAACACATCTGGTGTTTTGCTTTTTACCAATGATGGCGACCTCGCACAAAAGTTGTCACATCCCAGGAATGAAATGAAGAAAGTTTATCATGCTGGCCTGGATAAGCCCTTAACAAAACAACACTTTGATAAAATCTTAAGTGGTATTGAACTGGAAGACGGCATTGCTAAAGTGGATGAAATGGCCTATGCGGATCCCAAAGATAAATCTCAGATAGGGTTAGAGATTCATAGCGGTAAAAACCGGATCGTCAGACGCATATTTGCAGCACTCGGGTACGACGTTAAAACGCTCGACCGTGTTATGTATGCGGGTCTGACAAAAAAAAATGTTCAAAGGGGGAACTGGCGTTTTCTTACTGAAAAAGAAATCCGGTCACTTAAATATCTGAAATCGTAAATCTTTTTAGGTTAATGGTATATGGTTTATGGTAAATGGAAATTTTCCATAACACTCTTTCTAAACTACCATAAACCATCCACCATCCACCATACACCATAAACCAAATGAAGCTTCCTGAAATAATTTTTGAAAATGATGACTTCATTGCTCTTAATAAACCGGCTGGCTTATTGAGTGTGCCTGACAGAACGCAGTCTTCGCCCTCCTTGAAAGATCTTCTTGTAGAAAAATACCAGCAGATATTTACAGTACATCGTCTCGACCGCGAAACGAGTGGTGTGATAATATTTGCTAAAACTGCTGAATCCCACCAGTTTCTTTCAGTTATATTTCAGGAGCGTCAGGTTGAAAAAACATATTATGGAATTGTGTGGGGAGTTCCGGCCGCCGTGTCCGGAATCATTGAGCTGTCCATGATGGAACATCCTTCAAAAAACGGGACCATGGTTGTTCATAGAAAAGGAAAATCTGCATCCACCGGTTTTGAAGTACTGGAAAATTTTGGGAAATATTCTTTCATAAAGTTTGACTTGCATACGGGGCGTACACATCAGATCCGCGTACATATGAAGGAAACCGGTCACCCTCTTTTGTGCGATCCGTTATATGGTGACGGCAAACCGGTTTTCGTTTCCTCACTCAAAAGAAATTATAACCATTCAGGCCTTGAAGAAGAAAAGCCTATCCTGGCACGTCTTGCACTACACGCCGCGAAAATCAGTTTCACAGACCCGCATGGAAAATATTTCGCACTGGAAGCAGAAATGCCAAAAGATTTTCGTGCGTTATTAAGCCAGATGAGAAAAAATCTTTTAAAGGCTTAACTTTTGAATGTCAGCATTTTTATTTCAGGTTCCCAAGAACCAAAAAGAAAACCAGCAGAGCAAGGGCAGCATTGATGAGTAGCCTGAGATGATTCAGACTGATTCTACTCGTGATATAGGACAAGTATTTTGCAAATAATGGTGAAAGAAAATAGAATGCAATCCCGCAAACCAGGGTCAATAAAATAAAACCCTGTCTGCTAATCTCCATGGAAGATCCAGGATTACTACCAAAAATATGAGTGGATGGACTCTCAATAATCCGATTGTAAACAGCTAACGCAAACAAAAACGGAAGCAGAGAAATGCTCAGGTAAATAAAGTTTGATTGCTTCAAGATAT
>DATHPV010000120.1:0-4682 GCA_035483495.1 Puia sp. | reverse complement strand
TTATCCCGGTACCAATATGGCTCAGGCTGCGGCAGAAGTTTCCACTTTTGTGAATCGGGCGCAGGCATCTTTTCCACCAGGTTCACAGCCACCATTTATCTTACGTTTTGATGCTTCTACCCTGCCCGTTGGTCAATTGGTGCTGAGCAGTAAAACCCGGTCGAATAACGAACTCATGGATCTCGCTAATGTTTACGTGCGGGCTTCATTCACCTCCATACCCGGCCTGGTTTCTCCGGCGCCATTTGGTGGCAATGTAAGAACGGTCGTAATAAAAGTAAATCCTGAATTGCTGAGGATACATCATCTTACACCTGATCAGGTAGTCGCAGCATTGAGAGAGAACAACCAGGCAACACCAGCAGGAAATGTAAGAATCGGAAATTATAATTATTTCACTCCCGCCAACACGACGATAAAAAATATAAAAGACTTTGAAAATATTCCGATTTTCAAAGGGGGTGTAGAAAATATTTACATGAAAGATATCGCCGTAGTGGAAGATGGGGCGGATATCACTACGGGTTATGCATTGGTAAATGGCAAGAGATCAATCTATCTTCCGGTTACAAAATCGGCAGATGCTTCTACCTGGGAAGTTGTGCAGAATCTAAAAAAAGCGATTCCCCGTTTTCAAAGTCAATTGCCTGAAGATGTACAATTATCATATGAATTTGACCAGTCGGTATATGTAATCAATGCGGTTAAGAGTCTGATTAGTGAAGGAGCTATTGGCGCTATTCTCACGGGACTCATGGTGTTATTATTTTTGGGTGATGCACGCGGAGCGCTTATAGTTGTGTTAACCATTCCTACTTCCATCATCGCCGGCGTATTATTTCTCTATCTGTGTGGACAAACTATCAATATCATGACGTTGAGCGGGCTTGCTCTCGCCATCGGTATTCTTGTTGATGAATCGACGGTGACGATTGAAAATATACATCAACATCTCGCGCTGGGCAAACCCAAAGCCCTGGCTATCTGGGATGCCTGTAAAGAAATTGCTTTCCCGAAATTACTGATCCTGCTTTGTATACTCGCTGTATTCGCACCGGCATTTACCATGACAGGCATTCCTGGTTCTTTGTTTCTGCCACTTGCCATGGCGATTGCATTCTCAATGATTACTTCATATTTTCTGGCACAAACCTTTGTTCCGATTCTTGCGAACTGGCTCATGAAGGGGCATCATCATAAATCAGCCACCGATGGTCATGAATTGACAGATAAGGAGGAATATGCTTCTTTAAATCTTTCGCCATCTGAAGAATTGGATACCTGGGACCAGAAAAAGAAATTGCTGGAAAAAAATTCAACTGACGGGAATGGAAAACTCACTCCGTTTGAAAAATTCAGAAACCGGTTCCTTCGATTTCTCGATCGCTTATTTCCTTTTCAAAAATCCATTGTTATATTATATGTAATCGTAACCTGCGGATTGGTTATCATACTATTCAGGAATATTGGCCGCGATGTATTGCCAAAAGTAAATAGTGGTCAGTTCCAGGTGAGACTTCGTGCACCGGATGGTACAAGACTGGAAAGAACAGAAGAGAAAACAATCAAGGCATTGCAGATTCTTGAGAGTATGGTTGGTAAAGAAAATATATCAGTGACATCGGCCTTTGTTGGTCAGCATCCCGGACAATTTTCTACCAGTCCGATTTATCTTTTCATGAGTGGTCCTCAGGAGGCCGTTCTTCAGGTTGCGTTGAAAGAATCTTATAAAGTAAAACTGGATGATTTAAAAGAAACATTTCGAAGTAAGGTGAAGGAAGCAATGCCGGATGTAAAACTTTCATTTGAACCAATTGAACTTACAGACAAAGTACTGAGTCAGGGCTCGCCCACTCCCATTGAGGTCAGGATCACCGGAAAAAATAAAAAAGTAAACGAAGAGTACGCAGATAAGGTTATTGAAAAGCTAAATCAGATCTCTTACCTGCGCGACGTTCAACTGGCACAACCTATTAAATACCCCACTATAGATATAGATATTGACAGAACACGTGCCGCACAGCTGGGTGTTTCACTCAATGATATATCGCGTTCTCTGGTTGCGGCAACTTCTTCATCCAGATTTACAGAGAAAAATTTGTGGATCGATCCTAAAAGTAATGTAAGCTATGGCGTTCAGGTGCAGATACCCGAAAATCAGATGACGAGTATGGATGACATCAATGAAATTCCGGTGCTGAGTAATGAAACCCGCCCCGTGATTGGTGATGTTGCAGAAGTGAAAAAAGATACTTCTTACGGAGAAAATGATAATTTAGGAGCGCTACCCTTTTTATCTGTTACGGCAAACATCAATAAAAAAGATCTTGGCACAGCTACCAGAGATGTGAAAGAAGCTATGGAATCACTGGGAGCACTGCCGCGCGGACTGGAAATTGAAACCAAGGGAATGACAGAAGTGTTAACAGACACATTGAACAGTTTACAGCTGGGATTACTTACTGCAATTGCAGTGATTTTCCTAATGCTGGCCGCTAATTTTCAATCGTTCAAAGTTTCACTGGTTGTATTGTCTACATTGCCTGCAGTATTGCTTGGGTCGCTGACGATACTGATGCTCACGGGATCAACACTCAATCTTCAATCCTATATGGGCATCATCATGTCGGTCGGAGTATCCATTGCCAATTCCGTTTTACTAATTACCAATGCAGAACATCTGAGACTCCATACGGGCGATGCGCTGAGCAGTGCAAAAGAATCGGCGGCCCTTCGGATGCGACCTATCCTTATGACAAGCGTTGCGATGGTGGTGGGCATGCTACCCATGGCATCGGGTTGGGGCGACGGCGGAGATCAGGCCGCTCCGTTAGGCAGAGCGGTTGTGGGCGGACTGATCGCATCGACATTTGCAGCACTTTTTGTATTGCCACTTGTATTTTCCTGGGTTCAGAATAAATCATCGATATCTTCTGTGTCACTTGATCCGGAAGACAAAGACAGTGTACATTATATTCCTGAATTAAAGAATTCGGTGAAATAAAATTAATAGTACTAAATCAAGCCAATGAATCAGCCTTTCAAGATAAAGTCCCGGTTTGGAAAAAGTTTATTCTATGCCATTTTGTTAGTGGTATCCGTATGCGGTTGTCATTCCGAAGAAAATGCAGAAAAGAAAAAATCGGATGCAACATCAGTAGCTGATCCCGTCACCAATGTTTTTCTTTTGAAGAAAGGAAGATTATCTTCTTTTCTGCAAATTCCCGGCGAATTGATTCCTTATCAGCAGGTGGATCTCTATGCCAAGGTAAACAGCTTTGTAAAAAAATTATATGTCGACGTTGGTTCAGAAGTTAAAGAAGGCGAATTGCTGGCTACGATGGATGATCCGGAACTAGGATCCCAACTTGAAAGTGCTGAGTCAGCTGTCAAATCCCGTGAAGCAATTTATCTTGCCAGCAAAGCGAACTACGACCGTCTTGTAGAAACCAGTAAAACTCCCGGTACGATCTCACCAAATGATCTGGAGCAGGCTGTCGCCCGTAAAAATTCCGACTATGCACAACTGCAGGCGGCACAATCTGCCCAAAGAGAAATTTCGCAAACAGAGAATTATCTTCAGATACGCGCTCCCTTCAACGGTGTGATCACAGCGAGGAACGTAAACCCGGGGGCCTATGTCGGTCCTTCCGGAAAAGGTTCTGAATTTCCTTTGTTCAATTTGCAGGAGCAGAAAAAGCTCCGGTTGGTATTGTCGGTCCCGGAAGCATATACATCTTATCTAAGTCAAAAAAATGCGGTGAGCTTTACCGTGAAATCGCTTCCCGGTCAACCATTTAAGGCAGTGATTAACAGGTTATCCGGTTCGATTGACAGCAGGTTGCGTTCACAAAGAGTAGAAATGGATGTGATCAACAACGACAAAAAACTATTGCCGGGAATGGTAGCAGAAGTAAATCTTCCGTTGCCTGGTACAGACAGCACGTTCATAGTACCCAAAACGGCTGTAGTCAATTCAACTGAAAGTGTATATATTATTCGTGTTGTTAATAATCAAACCCAAAGGGTTGAAATAAAAACCGGAAGGGATGCCAATGATCTGATAGAAATCTACGGAAAACTGAATGAGGGAGATCAGTTATTATTTACTCCCTCTGATGAGATAAAAAATGGAACTGTTTTAAAAAACATAAAGACAGTGACATTATAATGGGACGCTCCTGGCATCTGGGAAAAAGTTGGTATATTTCTTTTCTTTTAACCCGTCCAAACACCAGTCCTCATGTTCTTTTTGCAAACTGAACCGATATATGTTGTTTCCATTGAAGAGATTTTATGGGGCGGCGTATTAATGGCTATCACGATGACAATACATGGGTTTGGAATGCTTGCTGTACTTCGCGTAAATTTTTCAGCCAAACGCTTTTTGCACTCAAAGAAAAATATGATGGCTGGTCTATTGCCGATCATTTTTGCTACCGGTTTAATCCTGATTGTACACCTCTGCGAAGTTTTAATCTGGGGGCTGTTTTTCGTGTGGAAGGGTTGTTTTACTAACGGCAGCCTGGCCATCTATTTCTCCCTGAATGAATACACAACCGTTGGAAGCAAATACAACCTGCCACTGCAATGGCGGCTGCTCGAAGGTATGATTTCAATTGCCGGTTTACTAAGTTTCGCCTGGTCAACCGGTGTACTTTTCACGCTGGCAAAGGAATTCC
>DATHPV010000119.1:0-3238 GCA_035483495.1 Puia sp. | reverse complement strand
GTTGTCGGATACCTTACTTGCGGAATAGGTCCAGTTATAAGGTGTACTCTGAATCGGCGACTGGCTATGGGCGATACCAGCAAACAGAACTACGGCTGCAAGAATGAGAAATCTTTTCATATTCAAATGTACAGTTTAGCTTTCTGGAAGCAGAAAACAGTCGTAAAAAAAATTCATAAATATGATGAACGCAAGGATCTGAAACACTAATAAATAGCGGGGGTAGCTTATCCTATGTGGTGAGAAATTTACTAGTCTGTCTTCTGATGAAGATAAATACAAATGCCCATTGCTATCATGAATCCCAGGGTAACCAGGAAATTAACCAGTCGGGAATGTTTTTTTGCCCTCAGATCCCGATCGTGACAAATCATCTCTTCTCTGATGGCACGGGAATAACCCCCTTTGTCCATAAAACTGATTCCCTTAGCGGTAATTTCCATTTCAAGGCCGTCAGGACCTACAAAATACCTCACATACCCGTCTTCAAACAGGATTTCCTGAAGATTGTGGAGCTCCTTACCAAAAAATTCACCATATCGGTCATAGAAATCCCGAAGAGGAATTGCGGGTACATCTTCGAAATCATGCATTAAAAGTGAAAGTAGTCCGTCTAATTTTTCATCCTGGCCAGGGGTCTTACTTGTTAACTCCATCGGTTGATCTGTTTAATACTTATGTAAATCGATTCATAGGTATGGATCACAGATCGCAGGACCGTAAAACATTAGCCGAATAATGCTCGTAAGGAAAAGCGGGGAATCAGCTTGCGCTGAATATAAAAGTAGAAATTATTTCAGGAAAACAAAATATTTTCAAGTGAATTCAAAAACAAAAATGAAAACTAATCAGGATCGTCGGGATCAGGACCGGGTCTCACAATAAAGCGGAGCGACTGATCCTTGTAGAGGTAGGCAATTGTCCAGTTAAATAGTGTTTTAAGCCGGTTGCGGTAATTGATCAGGGAAAACAAATGAATGAACAACCACAGAAACCATGCGATAAACCCTTTGAAATGAACATGGTGCGGAAGATCCGCCACAGCTTTATTTCTGCCTATAATGGCCATGGTTCCTAAATCCTTGTAGTGAAATGGTACCAGCGGTTTTCCTTCCTGCATTGCTTTAAAATTGGCTCCAAGCAGTTTCGCCTGTTGAATGGAAGGTTGGGCAAGTTGCGGATGACCGTTCGGATATTCTGGCTCATGCGTCTGCATGGTAGTATCACCTATCGCATATACGTCCTCAAGGCCGATTACCTTATTATATGGATCAGCAATAAGCCTCTTACCTCTCCCGTAACAGGAAGGCGGAATGCCATCAAAAACCATGGCTGATACGCCGGCAGTCCATATGAGATTCTTGGTTTCAATTATCTCGCCGGTGGACAAAGTGACTTTATCGTTCGAAAAATCTTTTACCTGGGTTTGTAATTTGATAATTACTCCCATTTTTGTAAGGGCATCAAATGTATCGTTCTGAGAAGCCGTACTCATAGGACCGAGCAGATGGGCTCCGCTATCGACCAGGTAAATTTTAGCTCCGCTTCCCAACATTTCGGGATAATCTTTAGAAAAACTATGTACCCGAAGATCGGCCAGCATACCAGAAACTTCCACACCTGTAGGACCACCTCCGGCAACAACAATGGTAAGTAATCTTTTCCTTTCCTCCAGATCATTGGTGATTGTTGCCTGTTCAAATCTTTTTAAAAGGGTATTCCGCATTTCCAAAGCGTCGTTCACGTTTTTCATCGGAATGGAATGTTTGCGAATATTTTCCATTCCAAAATAATTGGATTCCGCGCCCGTTGCGAGCACCAGATAATCATATGAAAGGCCTCCATTGTTCAACTGTATGGTGTGGGCTGCAGGATCAACTTGGATGAGTTCTCCCATCCTGAAATGAATATTGGAGTATTTCCGGAATAATTTTCTGAAGGGGTAACTAATATTGGAGTTTTCCAAAAAACCGGTAGCTACCTGGTAAATTAGCGGTGGAAAAAAATTGTAATTATTTTTATCAACGAACGTAATATTGAAATCGGGATCGTCTTTTAGTTTGAGAGCGAGATTAATACCGCCAAAACCGCCTCCTACTATTATCAAATTTTTTGGTTTCTTCCCGGCATCCTGCGAATTACCCATAGTGCAAAATTAACTCATCAAAACAAACTGCTGAAGAGTTAAATAAAACAGTTTTACAATACTGTATTATTTACGCACGGGACCCAATGGCAAAACCGTATAACCGTACACTTCATTGAGCAGATTGGCGATACCGGTATAGATAGCAGATCCACCGCAGATGATACCTTCAAACCCTGCAAGTCGGGTTATGGATTCATTTTTCGTAGCATCCCCAATTGCCAGGAGGAAAAATAAAATTGTTAAAGAACCGAAAACAAATTGAAGTGCTTTATTTATTCTCAGTGTCCCAAAAAAAAGTAATAAAGTGAAAATGCCCCACATAATGAGATAAGCCACCAGCGCGGGTCCAGGAGTTGCCGTTATCCAGCCCCACTTGCCCATAAATATGAGCGCCACTAAAGAAATCCAGAAAAAACCATAGGAGGTAAAAGCAGTCATCCCAAACGTGTTATTCTTTTTGTACTCCAGAATTCCGGCAATAACCTGTGCCAGCCCTCCATAAAAGAGACCCATGGCGAGGATCATGGAATTCATTTCATAAAATCCGGCATTGTGGAGATTCAGAAGAACGGTTGTCATTCCAAATCCAAATAGTCCGAGAGGTGCGGGGTTGGCAAGGCTGTCTTTAAAAACAACCGGCGTGAGTTCGGCAGGCATATCGTTTGTTTTAAGAAAGCTAATGTAAGGAAAATACAGGTGTGAGCGTGTGAGAATGTGAGAGTAATTAAACGCCCTACTCTCACATTCTCACACGCTCACACTATCTTCCTATTCAGTTCTCAGACTCCTGATGGGATTCACCATTCCCGCTTTTATTCCCTGCAAACAAAGTGTGATAAGTGCGAGAAAGGCCGAGAGAAATCCGGCTCCTATAAAGACGCTCACTTGCAGAGGTATGCGGTATGCAAAATCGGAGAGCCATCGATCCATGACAAACCAGGATACGGGTAAGGCGATGCAGCCTGCTATTGCGATTAATTGCAAATAGTTTCCCGACAAAAGACTTACAATATTGAAAAGTGTCGCTCCCAGTACCTTGCGAATGCCTATTTCCTTAGTCAGTTGTTGTGCCGTAAAACTCACAAGTCC
>DATHPV010000118.1:0-6248 GCA_035483495.1 Puia sp. | reverse complement strand
TAATACCCATCCAGCTGTCCACACCACACAAAAGTTTTCTCAGTGACCTGGATATTATCAGGCCATTCGAGTTTGTCAGCTAAAATTGGAATTTGAATAATATTTATATTTTTACGGGGCAGTTTATATCGGTTGATCTTCCCTGTTATATTATCTGAAATAGAAATAACACCTTTTGCCCATCTGAACATCACCGATTTGTAAATAAAACTTTCCAGGCTGGTTTTTTTTAAGTCGTCGCGCCATTCATTTACTTCCTGAACAACGGGAATTTTATAAGCGCGGGCCAAAAAAGAAACAAAAGCATTAAACACTGAACCTTGGGAATACAGGTAAATGACCTGTTGTTTGTCCCTTCGCCAGGATCGTATGAGTTTCGATGTATTATAAAAGCCGACGAAATAGTAATCGATGGCGTTGTTCCATTTTGGCCTGCCGATGGCAAGCGATTTATTCATATGACGGAACGGAATATTTTCGAAAACGCCCTTCCTTTCCTTATTGAATATATTTCTTGGCCTCAGGCAGTTCACAAATACACGATATTCGTCTCCTTTTTCCATAAGGGCTTTCCCGATCATAATAATGCGCTGATTGGTTGCCTCGCCATGTGGAAAACTGATTCCGTCACAAATGCAATTCACTTTCATCATATTTAGTCAAGGATAACTGATTTCCCGGATCACTCTGCAAGGATTACCCGCTGCCACTACATTCGGGGGTATATTCTTAGTTACCACGCTATTAGCACCGATCATACTGTTGGCGCCAATTTCAACGCCTTTCAGCACAACCGTGTTCACTCCAAGCCAAACATTGTCACCAATAATGATTGGTTTTGAACTTCCGCTTCTGGCATCGTCTTCATGCCAGTTAGAATCAGTTATTAAGGTATTGGCACCACATTTCACCGATTTGCCGATCGTGATGCCGGAGAAAGCTGCAACAACTGTTCCACTGAAACCTGAGTTCTCTCCGATGTTGATTTCAGTGCCTGCATTAAATGCTGAAATCAGACAGGGCCGGTTGATACCTATCAGGTTATCTGCATGGCCCGACAGAAATTCACAATTATTGCCAATGACGATTCGGGTATCCGGATGCATTTTAAAGTGAGGACGGCCAATAAACCTGCAGGCTCCCAGAAACTTTACACCTCTCCATTTGGCCAGATTAAAATACCATCGTCCTCTCAGGGCACGAAATTCGCGACGGACGATATCCATCGTATTGAAGAATCCTTTGTATTTATGCATGGAATAGTTCACGAATTTTCTCATGCAATAGCCAATTTATTATTTTCTTCTTCCGGGTAGTACTCTCCAAAAATCTGTTCAAGTATTTCTTCCCGAGTTAAATAATATAGCCAGAATAAATTAAGCGCAAAATAATCCCGCTCCAACGAATTTGCGGCGATATACATACACATGATCAATACAAAAAATAAACTCCCCTTTAAATTCAAACCTATTTTCCGGAACATTCTGTAATAGATGACCAAAAAGAAAATGAGCCCGAATATCCCGTACTTCACTGCGATTTTTGAAAAATCGTTTGTGCCTTCGAATACTTCTCCATAAATATTTGTCTTGAGTCCGGTTTCATTGATGCCTCTTCCCAAAGGATACTTTTCAACATCCCTGACATCATTTACGAACATGCTTGTTCTGTTGATGCGGGTGCGTTTAACAATCGTTGATTCTGAAAACTGTTTTGTTTCATCAAGATATTGATTGAGCTTTTCTCCTACGAACGGAAGACTGTACAACAACAGTATTAAAGGAATGAAGAGGCTGACTGAAATGAGCTTAACGAAAAGGGACGACCTGTAAATAAAATAGATTCCAAATAATATAAGACTAAGGTAAAAGTTGGTTGAAAAAGTTGTCAAACCAATGAGCGCCAATATAAGAAAGCGGTAATTGATAACACCCCGGTTCAGGATCAGGTTGAAGATCATAGCCAGACCGATATAATATCCGAATCCACCAGGTTCACCTGCAAATCCCGAATTCTGTGTGGGATGCCAGCTGGAATAATGAAAAATAAAACCATACCAGTGTCCTTCCACACCGCGTTTTTGATCGACAAAATTGAATGGGATTTTTGAAAAAATATCCGAATTCAGGAGTTGTATTGCAAAAAATAATAAGGATACGAGTGCCAGGAAAAAAACAGTCTGTTCAAACCAGACGATGAATTTTTCCTTATAAATTTTCATAAAAACATAACCAATAAACAATTTGAATACGCTGCCACCCAGCGTAAAAAAGCTGAAGTTTCTTGATCCGACGAAAACCCAGGATAGAAAATTGATTAAAACCCAGTAAATCAAAACATACCAAAAAATATTATCTACCTTTTCCTGCCTTGAAAAGTGCATATACAGGAATCCCATGCCTGACATTATTACCAGACTGATGTCATTATTGGAAAACGCCGTGAGACCGGAACCATAAAAGAAAAACAGCAGGAATATGAAATAGTCCAGCGTAGTTTTCTTGTATTCCGGTGAGTTGCCGGGTTGAAACGAGGGATTAAGCAGATTCATGTAGTTTCAAAATGGATCGATAATTGTTAAATAATTGAGAAGTCACATTTTGACGTTGATGCCTTTGCCTTGCGATTTTTTTTGCCCTTCCAGCCATCGCTATTGATTTGGAAGGGTCGTTGATCAATTCAATAATAGCTCCGGCTAATGCATGGGCGTCGCCATCCTGTACCAGAATGCCTGTGTCATTGTCCGTAATCAGTGAAGAAGTTCCTCCGGCAGCAGTCGCTATAACAGGCATTCCCAGCAGCATCGCTTCGCAAACGCTGTTCGGGCTATTTTCTGCATGCGAGACCTGAATATATAGACTCGCGCCAGCCATGTGTTCGGCCAAAGTTTTTTCAGGCATCAGGCCCATGGCCTGAACATGAATATCAGAGAGATGCGAGATTTTCCTGTTTTTTTTAATCAGGCGAACCAATGGATCCCCTTCGTTGAGACCAGCAACGGTCCATTTAAAATCCATACGATTATTTTTCAGCAATATGGCAGTATCGATAATCGTTTCAAATCCCTTGTACACAGAATTACTTGACGTGGTATGAAATATCAGGTTTTGATTTTGTGATTCTTTCCAGTCAGTTTCATAAAATGAAGGCCTTAATATTTCTTCCTGATGAAAATAATTGGCAAGGGGAGCGAGCGTAAGACAAATCCGGCGATCCCAATTGGTTCTTCCCAGAATATATTTTGTCTTTTTCAATATTTCCCTTTCTATAGCAGATCTTTTGACAAACTGGCGATAATCCATTTTCAAAAAAAGATTACCCGAAAGGATTCGTTCAGGAAGATGAGGCATGGTTAAGCCGGAAAAGTATTTTGATGTGTATGCGGTCAGGTTACCCTGTATACTTATCACCACCGGAATTTTCGACACCTGGCCTAAAATCAGACCGAATGAATTTTCCGTGCCGTGTACATGTATAATATCAGGTTTAAAGCTTTCGATGATTTGCAGAAACCTGGAAAGGTTTTCATTGTATTCTGTTTTACCCAGGATCCGCTGGATTAGACGGTATCTTTTATTACGGGCCAGTCTTTGAATGGGGTAATATGTAGTATGATTATATTCAAAGGGAGACAATTCCTGATCGCTATAAAATGCAAAACCGAGTTCACATTGGCCTGTGTTTTCTATTTCTGCCTGGAGAGAAGATATCCAGCCACCGGCAGAAGATTGCTTTTTGCCAAGATTTGTACTGAGTCCCGGTGTATTTGCAAACCACAAAATCTTTAATATTTTCTCCTGCATGTTTGTTCAAACTGGTTTACATGTTCCAAATCCCTGTCGCGTTTCCCGAAATGATTTTTTTGTATTGGACTTTCCATAAAATCATAGTGGGGAAAGTAGTTACAAGGGTTGCCAGTACAATACCCGGTGGTCCCATATGCCAGTATTTGCTGAAAAGAATAGCCAGTGGAATAGTAATTATGGTGCTGACGATTGCAGAATAATATTGTAACCTGATCTTTCCTGTACCATTGATGAAAGTGTTATAGGGCGTTGCCATGATTGTGATAATAACAAATAAGCAAAGCATTAGATTCATACTCGTGGGGACAACTACCGACCGGCCAATCCAGATGGCATATATCGGTTTGGCAAGCACAAACATAAGGAGTGTTGCGCCCACCAGCACATAGGCCATTATTTCCATTTTTCTTATGGAAGTTTTTACCCATTCAAAATCCTGCTTGACAAATGCTTCCGTAAATGCCGACCAGAATGGTGTAATAACGATTCCATAAACCATTGTGATCACTGTAAAATACCTGAATGCAATATTGTACACAGTTACTTCGTCCGGACCGAATAATTGAGTCAGAAGGATATTGGTACTGGTAAACAGCACCACACCTGCTATCTGTATAACAAAGAACTTAACGCCGAGTCCTAATAATCCCTTTGAATATTCCAAATGTATAAAACGGCGGGAGGGAGCTATCTCTCGGTACCGTCCGGTAAAGAATACAATCGAAAAAACAGAAAGTATCAACACGGGAACAGCACTGAAAATGGCGGCTATTAAAAATAATGATCCCTTCGTTGTAAGTGTCAATATGTAGATAAGCACCAGTGAGACGACATTGCCCAATGGATTGATCAGATTATTCAAGGCTGGTTGCTGGTAAGCATATAAAATATTTCCGATCAGCGCCAGGATAAACCGTATACAGAAAAATACGAAAACAAACAGAATGATTTTTTTCAGTTCCAGGTTTAGGTTTGCGGGGACATTAAGAATAGCCGTCCAGTTAAGCAAAGGATTTATAAAACAAAAAATAATTATAATCGCCGCAAATATGCCAAAAACAAGGGCGTATGAGGTACTCACATAAGTTTTGGCCAGGGACATGTCTTTCCTGGCAATCGCTTCAGCAAGTTTATTGCGAAGTCCGTTTCCAATTCCGATATCAAAAAAGCTAAACCAATTGATCAGGCTTGCTATCGTAAGCCAAATACCGTATTGTGTTTTATCGAGGTAATGAAGAGTAATCGGCACCAATAGAAACTGACTTACAATACTTCCGCCTTTGATAAAAAGTGAATAAAGAATATTCCGGTATGCACGTACAGTTCTGATACGACCTTCCGACAAATGTGTTTCTGTTCTGAGTATGTTACTAAGCATCTTTTTTTCTAATGGCATTTAGTTTATAAATGCTTTAATAATCTGAAAATCTCCGGGCTTTGCAAAGCTTCGCTACGGTCAGTCCCATCCTTAGGCTTCCCATGAAACAAATAAAAAAAATCGCTCTGATTATATCAGTCGATAATAATTATCAGGAATTTTGTTTTTGCAAAAGCGCAAAAACAAAACAGTTATTCGCCAAATTATTTAAATGAAATATCGAAACGGGGAAGAAGGGTGCCTGAAAAATCTTTAGTCTGCCAATAATAATTAATAGACCAGAATAGAAAGGCCTTCGTCCAAATTTAGTTTTCATGTTTCGATGCAATGTTTACACATTATGCCACAGCTCGGATGGCAGGTTCCTTTTTGGATTGGAGGCTTCTCATTAGATTATTGCGAATTATATACAGAATACGTCAGAAAACCGTAACAGGATGTGCCGTTTTTAAAATGGGTTTTCTTTTCAAATAGCGGCTAATCGAGGAAGGCTAAAGGTATAATACAAAAGCGAATTTTCGAAGTAATTCGATGGCTTTTTCTTTAGTTTACCAAAATGGGAATAAATATTTGGAATGATAATAAAAAAATAAAAACATCTCGCCTGATGAAACATTTTTTAAAGCAATAAGAACCGTATTTACCACATTATTCGGACCGTAATTTTCCTGTTTGGCGAAAGCTGATCTGAATAAAATTGTAGAATATATAGGCCATCCATATAAAGATAACCGGTACCACCACATAAAACATTCTGCTATATGCGCTGACGATCAAACTGGCAGCCAGATAAGCGAGTAAAAATATAATCAGGAATCTTATCAGCGGGATTATTTTTTTCCACCTGAATATAGTTATCAATGAAGTTATCATGATGAAAGTAAAAACTACAGAATTGAACATAATTCGTACCAGCATGGATGGGTCCTGAAATTTCCTGGTATAAGGCACATTAAAAATCAACCTCCCAAAATTGGAAATACAATTATGGAGGAATTTTCCCGGATTCTTTTTGATGTTTTCAATAGCTTTTCGTTTAAAGGCATCGTCTTTTGCAACGCCGG
>DATHPV010000117.1:0-3590 GCA_035483495.1 Puia sp. | reverse complement strand
ATATCTTTCATCAACCGGCCATCCCTGCATCAGCGTAAAATTCTTCCCATCAAATTGAGGAACCGTAGTAATAGCCTGACCATTTCTGGATCCGGTGACAGGCAAATAACTGGAACTGGTCACATTTTTCACTCCGGGTATCTTCAGCAATTCGTCGGTGAAAGCCCTGGTGTTTTTATTCAGTGCAGAAGTATTTTGCAATATTAACACCTGCTCTTTATTAAAACCAAGGTCCTTATTCCGGATATACCGGAGCTGGTTATAGATCACCATTGTCCCGATCATCAATATAACGGAGATGGTAAACTGCAGAACCACCAGCGTGTTCCTCAATGCTGAACCCTTAAAGCCTGTCGACAGACTGCCCTTCAATACTTTTATCGGTTGAAAGGAAGAAAGGAAAAACGCAGGATAACTTCCGGAGAGCAGGCTTACAAAAATGAGGAGCAATAAAATGCCGGATAAAATAAAAGGACTTAATAAAACGGAAACACGAATCTGTTTGCCGGCTAACTCGTTAAAATAGGGTAGAAGCAAAGCAGCCATAGCAATGGCTATTATGAACGACAGAAAACAGGCAACCAGAGATTCTGTGAGGAACTGAGCGATCAGACTATTTTTCAGACTACCCAATACTTTTCTGATACCTACTTCTTTTGCGCGGTTGGCAGAAGACGCAGTTGAAAGATTCATAAAGTTTATGCAGGCGATCAACAAAATAAAAATGGCGATCGCTGAGAAAATATATACATATTGAATACTTCCGTTAATCCCCAGTTCGTCGGACACGTGAGAATATAAATGTATGTCCGTAAGAGGTATCAGATTACACTTGATATAATTGCCCGCTTTCCTGAAATCATCTTCGCTGGTGTTTAGCACTGTTTTATATTCAGGGGACAGATATTGCTTAAATGAAGCGTTCATCTGTTTTTCAAATTGCCGGGCATCTGTACCGGGCTTCAATAACAGGTAAGTCTGAAAATTGAAATTGACCCAGCTGGGGTTCAGTCTTGAATCCAATTCATTGATGGGTATAAACAGATCAAAATTGAAATGGGATTGCCTGGGAATATCTTTAATAACGCCGGTAATTTTATAGTTGTTAATACCATCTACCAAAAGCGTTTTACCAATGATATCGGTACTGTTGAAATATTTCATAGCGGTGCTCTCGGTAATCACCAGACTATGTGGTTCCCTAAGTGCGGTCTTTTTATCGCCTGCGATCATTGGTAATGTGAAAACATCAAATAGGGAGGAATCGGCATAGATTACTTTGTCTTCCCGAATGTTCTCTTCACCTTTTCTGATTACAATGCCCGGGCTGGATTTGAAACGCGTATAATGATTGATCTGTTTAAAATCTTTCGCAAATGTGGGAGCCATGATTGCGGGTACTTCTGCTCCACTATAATTGAAGTCGCCGAATTTTACCTGTTCATTGATCCGATAAATGTTGTTAGCCTGGGCATTAAACCGGTCGTAGCTCAATTCATCCAGCACATAGAGGGCTATCAAAAGCGAGCAGGCCAATCCGATGGACAATCCTGTAATATTCAGAATGCTAAAAGTTCTGTTTTTTCTCAGACTTCTCCATGCAGTTTTGAAATAGTTTCTAAACATAAGAACACGAATTATTTGGTTTTTATACTTCTTCGCCAGTTTGTTCTCACTTAATCCGGGACCTGTATAACGTTCCTAAATCTATGCCGGATACTATAGTACTGGTTTATAATGTAATAGCAGTTCAGATCATACAGGCATGTTCGATTTCGTACGTTATATGTGCGATTTTACAGTGGCGTGACTCGACAGGAATTGGAGCTGATTGCTATAAATTGGGTCGACCAAAAAATAACACATACCCATCCGCATCTTCCATTTCAAAGCCTCTTATATTATCACTGTTGTCATGGATGGGTCTTCTGAATGTCACGCCATTTGAAAGATATTCTTCAAACAATATGTCAGGCTCTTCAGCAGAAATATAAGCATCCCACGGAGCCCAGTCATGGCGTGTATGATTTGGAATTGGATTTATATCAGGAGCAATAGCCTTCAGCATAATGGAAATATTGTCGCGACCAACGATCGCCCAATAAGGGTCGTCGTCCGGACCAATATGCTGGATTACGAATCCAAGTTTATCTACATAGAATGCAACCGAAGTTTTTAAATTCGAAACAATAAAAAAGGGCGATATATAAGTGAGATTTGTCGTAGGTTGATTTTTTGAATATTTAAAATATCAAAAATACGAACTCCCGAATTATAATATATTTCGTTTAATCACAATTTACTCAGTAGTTCGTAAGTGATACTTTTCATTTTATAGTCTACAATCGAGTGAAGCAATGATGCGTTCCAATCCTGCCAATAATCAAATGATCTGTAATGCAGAGGGTCTGAAACATCGTAAATCGAACAGGAACGGTATTGAGAACTGAGTCCTATGCGCAACCATGGAATTAATGAGCCATCTTTTTTCAAAATAACTCCTTCATGTGTAAGTAGAGCTCCCGCCAGGTTGTAATTTAATCCACCATTCAGCAACTGGGCGTAATGAAAGGCCATATCATTAAAAAAAGATTCATGAATCTTATTATAAATATCTATAAATAACTTTTCAATTTTCTTATTGTTGATACCGAAAAATGTATGCATTCTGATCAGCATAATTTTTCCCTGACTGTCTCTTATTTCAATATTGTAAGTTCTGCCGACGGGAATAATGTAAAAATGATAATGTCGAACACCATACCGAAATCCTTCAATGTCCTCTTTGGTAAAACGTATATTCGCTAACGATTCTTCCAGTTCAATATAAAGCGGGTCAATGGTTAAAAGTCTCGAGGCACTTAAGGGCCCCCTTTTTATCAGGAGTTTCAAACACGTTTCAGTTATAAAGCGAAGTTAAGATAAACAGAACTTCAAAATGGATGGTTGTAATTTAGGCCAGTAATGTGGAATGCTGGTTCACCATAAATGTAATTAATTGAAAAAAGATTTCGGAGTTTTTATTCTCAGACTGATTTTTGGATATCGTCTTGTTGAGGGGATGGCCACTGTATTAATGAATGGGCAAATTCCCGGCCTCGCTCAATTTTTTGAAGCCAATCACATACCCTTTTCATTAGTCAGCGCATATCTTGCTGTATACGCCGAGCTTATTTGTGGAATTCTATTTATCATTGGATTATGGCTGCGACCGGCAGCCTTGGTGATGGTTTTTACTTTTACTGTGGCCATCGTGTTCGTGGACTTCAAGGCAGGATTTGAAAGAGGATTTCCCGGCTGGTCCATATGGGCAGTGTCTGTTTTTCTTTTTTGTTATGGCGCGGGAAAAATTTCATTGGATGAAAAATTAAGAAGCAGGCCGGTTTAATCTCTGAATTATAGCAAAACGCTTGTTACTAAAAGAACATAACTTACAAATATTAAGGAGATGTATAACAAAGTCAGCCCGATTACTTTCAGAATCGTAATCCAGGCAGACTGACCATAAGTACTTTTTAAGGCAACTCCCAAATATAACAATACCAGGATGTATTCAACCCAGCTAAAACTGGAAAAGAAAGGAAGAACCA
>DATHPV010000116.1:0-5534 GCA_035483495.1 Puia sp. | reverse complement strand
GATTTCGAAGAAGGTAAACACAGCGAAGAAAAAATCCTCGACGCAGATGAAATAATGAAGAGTCCGGGCATTCCGGATAAAAGTTCTTTGATAATTAAGATTAGAAAAAAAGGAATTCGCGTGATCAGTGAAATAGAACTGGCATATCGTCACAAGGGCAAAAGCCGCATCGTAGCCGTTACTGGAAGTAATGGCAAAACCACTACCACTTCGCTTACCTACCATATTTGCAAACATGGTGGTTTGAATTGTGCATTGGTGGGCAACATCGGAGTTTCTATTGCAAGGCAGGTGGCAGAGGATCCGAAAGAATGGTATATCGCGGAGATCAGCAGCTTTCAGCTTGATGATATCATGCAATTCAGGCCCGACATCGCAATACTAACCAATATCACAGAAGATCATCTGGACCGATATGAATACAAATTTGAAAATTATATCAGGAGCAAATTCAGCATTGTAAAACACCAGACGAATAAAGACTTTTTTATTTTTTGTGCAGACGATCCAGTGATTCGTCAAAATTTGAAGGAATATAGTTTTCAATCTAACCCATTACCATATACTATGCAACAGGAACCAAATCAGGGAGGTTATATCAAAAACGGACAAATGAATTTGCAGGCAGGGAATGAAACCTTAAAGATGAGTATCTATGATTTCGCTCTGAAAGGTATCCACAATCAATACAATACCCTGGCCGCAGGTCTCGCTGCTGTCACGATTGGTATTCGAAAAGACAAGATACGGGAGGCGGTTCAAAGTTTTGAATCGCTGGAACACAGGATGGAATACGTAAGTACTGTCCGGGGTGTGGAATTTATTAATGACAGCAAAGCAACAAATGTAAACTCCACCTGGTTTGCTTTAGAAAGCATGCAGAAACCGGTTATTCTTATTCTGGGAGGGATAGACAAAGGGAATGATTATTCGCTCATGCGGGATTTGGTAAAGGAAAAAGTGAAAGCAATTGTGTGTATGGGTACCGACAATCGTAAGATTCATGAAGCTTTTAAAAATGATGTGCCGGTGATAATTAACACTGGATCAGCGAGTGAAGCTGTTAAGAGTAGTTTTCATTTGGCAAACAAAGGCGATGTTGTTTTATTGAGCCCTGCCTGTGCCAGTTTTGATTTATTTAAAAATTATGAGGATCGGGGTAATCAGTTTAAAGAAGCTGTGAGAGACCTCTGAGGAAAGTATGGGAGTATGGGAGTATGAAAGTGTGGGGATTTGTAAAAGATTAATAGTGAAGAATTGCAAGATAACAGTACGATAGAAATGAGAGCTTTTAAACACCTGGGTACGAGAACCAAGGGAGATAAAGTGATTTGGGCGGTTGTTGTGATACTCGCACTGGTATCATTATTGGCGGTATACAGTTCAACAGGCTTGCTGGCTTATAAAATGTATAAAGGCAATACCGAAATTTATTTGTTCAAACAATTTGCATTTATCATAGCCGGAGTGATGATCATTTATTTTGCACATCAGGTTAATTATATAATATATGCCAAGGTGGCGAGGATTCTTTTTCTGATTTCCATTCCTTTATTATTCTACACTTTATTTTTTGGAGTCAAGCTCAATGAAGGTAGTCGCTGGATCAGGTTGCCAATCATAAATATGACATTTCAAACTTCCGACCTTGCCAAACTTGCACTGATCATGTATATCAGTCGCCTGCTCAGCAGAAAACAGGATCAGATAAAAGACTTCAAAACCGGATTTTTACCGATAATACTTCCCGTGGCTTTGGTTTGTTTATTAATTGCTCCTGCCAATCTTTCTACTGCCCTGCTCATCGGTGCAACCTGTATGATGTTGATGTTCATAGGGAGAGTAAGCGGGAAACATCTATTGTTAACGATAGGAATAACGATGATTCCCGTGCTGATTTTAATCATGGCGGCGGTTGTACGTCATAAAACAGAATCGCCGTCATCCGTCATCGCTCATCCGTCAACCCATTCACGCCTTTTGATTCGCGTAGATACCTGGATTAATCGGGTAGGCAATTTTATGTATGGCACAAAAGAAGATAAGGAGGACGACAACTATCAGGTGAATCAGGCAAAAATTGCGGTAGCCAACGGAGGTTGGATAGGACTGGGTCCTGGTAATAGCCGTCAGCGTAATTTTCTACCCCATCCTTATTCCGATTTTATTTATGCGATAATCATTGAGGAATACGGCTTGATCGGAGGCGCGATTATCATGTTTATATATCTCGTTTTTTTATTTCGCAGTATTCGCATATTTAAGAAATGTCCTTTTGCTTTCGGTGCTTTTTTAGCATTGGGCCTGAGTTTTACTTTGATGATTCAGGCGATTGCGAACATGGCCGTGAACGTAAATCTGTTCCCTGTAACGGGTGTTACACTACCGTTAATTAGTATGGGGGGCAGCTCTTTTTTATTTACCTGTCTTGCCATTGGGATCATTTTAAGTGTTGCGAGAAATGCGGAGAGAATCGAAGGTGAGACTCAAGACAAACAGGATGAGAATCTGGCGGTATGAAAAATATGAAAATTGGGTAAACGGATAATCATAGCAGGAGGTGGAACCGGCGGGCATATTTTTCCTGCTTTAGCGATTGCAAATGCATTGAGAAAAAAGGAACCGGATATGGATATACTTTTTGTGGGAGCAAAGGGAAAGATGGAAATGGAAAAAGTTCCTGAGGCAGGTTATTTAATCAAGGGAATTAATATCGCGGGATATAATAGGAGTTCTCTGATCAAAAATTTCGCTTTGCCATTTAAACTCGTCGAAAGTTTTATGCAGGTCAGAAAAATTTTTAAATCTTTTAAACCGCAGGCGGCTATTGGCGTAGGCGGATATAGTACATTCCCTGTTTTGAGATATGCCCAGTCTCAGGGCATTCCAACATTTATTCATGAATCAAATTCATTTGCCGGCAAATCGAATATTCTACTAGGCAAGAAAGCTACCAGGATTTTTGCAGCCAGTGATGGAATGGAAAAGTTTTTCCCGGCCGACCGCCTTATTCATACGGGTAACCCCGTTCGGAAAAATGTTATTGAAAACAAAATCTCAAGAGAAGCCGGACTGGATTTTTTTGGCCTTGATCCCGGATATACCACCGTACTTATCACGGGAGGCAGCCTGGGCGCCAAATCGATAAATGAAGCGATAGATGCTGGCATACCCGCACTTTTAAAAAACCATATTCAACTTATCTGGCAAACAGGAAAATCATTTTCATCACAGGCAGCAGTCCATGCTGTTGAATCGAAACTAATTTGGAGCGGGCAGTTTATTTCAAAAATGGAATACGCATATGCAGCAGCAGATATTGTTGTGTCGCGATCTGGAAGTGTATTGTATGAGTTGTGTGCGGTAAAAAAGCCGGTAATTTTCATACCATACCCTCATGCTGCAGAAGACCACCAAACCATGAATGCAAAAAACCTGGTTATGAAAAATGCGGCTGTCATGATCCCCGATAAGGACGCACACGACAAACTTATTCCCGAAATATTACGCTTGTCCAAAAATAAAGACGAACAGGAAATTTTAAAAAACAATATTGGGAAATTGGCGATTATTGATGCTGATGAAAGAATAGCAACAGAAATTCTGAAAATACTCAATGACTGATCTAAATAAAATAGAAAATATTTACTTCATCGGTATCGGTGGCATTGGCATGAGCGCTCTGGCACGGTATTTTTTGCTTCAGGGCAAAAAAGTAAGTGGGTATGATAAAACAGAAACCACTCTCACAAAAACACTTGCTTCGGAGGGGATTCCGGTTACATACACCGATGATCCCGATTTTATTCCTAAGGATGCGCAACTCGTAGTTTATACACCGGCAATTCCAAAAAATCACAGAGGGCTGAATTATTACCTTGAGCATGGTTACGACCTGATGAAGAGAAGCGAAGTGCTCGGACTAATTACTGCGGAAACTTTAAACGTTTGTGTTGCCGGGACTCACGGAAAGACCACCATAAGTACGATGATAGCACACATTCTCCGCGACAGCGGTATGGGTTCTAATGCATTTCTGGGAGGGATATCTGTCAATTACAACACTAACTTCTGGGGTAATGAAAATAATATCTGTGTTGTAGAAGCAGACGAGTACGATCGGAGTTTTTTGAAGCTTCATCCGGACATTGCCGTGATTAGTTCGATGGACGCCGACCATTTGGATATCTATGGAACAGCTGAAGCCGTTAAAGAAGCGTTTATAGCATTCGCTGAAAAAATTAAATCTGGAGGAACCCTTGTTAAGAAACATGGTTTGCCAATTCCAAAATCTACTGGTAATGTTGGCCAGCTTAGCTATCACCTGACCGATCAAAATGCAGATTTATATACCGAGAATTTACGCGTTCATTCGGGTAACTACATTTTTGATGTACAGGGAACAGGTGGCCATCTGAAAAACGTACAATTAAATGTTGGAGGACGCCACAATGTTGAAAATGCCCTCGCCGCAATTGCTGCATGCAGAAAACTGGGTCTTGGTGGCGAAAAGATTATACCGGCTCTACAAAACTATAAAGGTGTACGCAGAAGATTTGAGTATCACATTCAGAATGAGGGCCTGGTTTATTTAGACGACTACGCTCATCATCCGCGGGAGTTGGAATCCCTGATTGGAAGTGCAAGAGAACTTTTTCCCGATAAAAAGATGATAGTAGTGTTCCAACCACATCTGTTCAGCAGGACACGGGATTTTGCGGAAGGTTTTGCAAAAGCTCTCGATGGAGCGGATGAAGTAATTCTGTTACCTGTGTATCCGGCCAGAGAGTTACCAATTCAAAATATTACCAGTGCTACTATTTTAAATAAAATGAAAAAGGCAAAGAGTCAGATTTTAAATAAGCAGGAAATTCTGGCGATGGCCAAAACAATTAATGCGAATGAGAATATCTTATTAATCACAGCCGGCGCGGGCGATATCGATGAACTGATAGACCCGCTTACAGATTTGCTAAAAACAAAATGAATATTAAAGCCCCGATAAAAAGGTTTTTTACAATCACGCTGTGGTGCCTCTTAGGCGCTTCCGGGCTTGCCATATTAATTGCCGCTATAAATTCTAAAAACGGCAGCTTGTGCCAGGGATTGGAACTGGAAATAAATGGAGGTGACAAAGCATATTTTCTGAACAAAAAAGATTTGGTTTTTCTTCTCGAAAACGAAGGACTCAAAGATTTACGAAATAAGAAAATTACATCCATCGACCTTTTAAGAATGGAAGGTTTACTCAGAAAAAACAGCTGGATCAAGGATGCGCAATTATATTTCGATAATAATCAGAAATTGAAAATACGCATCCGGGAACGACAACCCTTTGCCAGGATATTCACATTGAGTGGAAACAGTTTCATGATTGACAGCAGTGGTATTCAGATGGCCGTTCCTGAAAGAACTGTTTTCAACTTACCGGTTTTTACCGGCTATCCGGAAGAAAAATTTGGAATGCGTCGCGACAGCGCAATGGATCACCAAATCAGGAATCTGGCTTTATTTCTGAGCAAAGACCCATTTTG
>DATHPV010000115.1:0-7052 GCA_035483495.1 Puia sp. | reverse complement strand
CCCTTCGTGATCGGATTTTGCATCGCCGTTTTTCCAATGGTGCTGAACCTCATTAACGGCATCCTGCAACCGACTGTGGCGGCGACCGATGCCATGGCGCAGAACACCAACCAAGCGCTGTTTGCCATGCTCAATGGCAGGGAGCAACAACTGGACAATCCACCGCCGTCCAATCCTTCCACTTCTCCCGACAATGATCCTTCGCATTGGTATCAGTACACACATCCCGATGGAGCAACCAATTCCTCCGGCGGCAGTTCCAATCCCATTGCAGACGCTTTTTCCATATTCAGTCTGCGCAACCTTATCAAAACCTGGATCGCGGAAGCGCTTGAATTTTTTTATCAGTGTGCTGCACTCATCATCGACACGATCCGCACGTTCAAACTGGTGGTGCTGTCTATTCTCGGACCGTTCGTTTTTGGCCTCAGTGTATTTGACGGTTTCCAGCAAACGATCCGTCACTGGCTCGCGCGATATATCAATGTTTTCATGTGGCTTCCGGTGGCCAATATTTTCGGTGCGATCACGGCGAAGATCCAGCTCAATATGGAAGCGATGCAGCTGGCGGCCGGTAATACCGATCCTTTTTTTGCAAGTACCAATTCTGCTTACCTGATCTTTCTCGCGATCGCCATTGTCGGTTATTTCACTATACCCTCGATTGCAGGATATATTGTTCAGGCGGGAGGTCATGCGCTCTTCAGCAAGGTTTCGGCACTTGCCTCTACTTATTCGGCGATGATCAGCCGGGAAGCCGCTACGGCACTGGCTTCCATGCAAAGTTCAAAAACTGCGGAAATCAAAAAACAATATGTAGATCCTAAAACGGGACCATCCGAAAATTACATGACTAAAAAAATTTCCGGTAAACCCTAAAATCAAACCATGTTTTCCAAAGCAAAAAACATCAATAGTGCCTTTCAGTATATCCGGACTTTCAGTCTGTTCTTTTTGACCAGCTGCACACTGCTGACAGGATTTGTCATTTATCGTAGTTTGATTTTGGTCAGCGAAGCACAAAAGCATATTTACATTTTAGCAAATGGAAAAGCCCTGGAAGCATTTGCAGCAGACCGGAAAGATAATATTCCGGTGGAGGCCCGTGATCATATCAGCATGTTTCATCATTATTTTTTCACCCTCGACCCGGATGAAAAAGTCATCAATGGCAATATGGGCAAAGCGCTTTATCTCGCCGACGCGTCCGCAAAAAAACAATACGACAACCTTAAAGAAAACGGGTATTACCGGAACATCATTTCCGGCAATATCAGCCAGACGATTGAAATCGATACCATCGGTTTCAATATGAATGTCTATCCTTATTCATTTCATTTTGCGGGTCGCGAAAAAATAGTCCGTACAACTTCCATCGTTACACGAAGCCTGGTGACGGAGGGCTATCTCCGCAATGTATCCCGGTCAGATAATAATTCACACGGATTCCTGATCGAGAACTGGGCCATCATTGAAAACAAGGACATCAGAACAGAAAACCGATAAATTATTAATCATGTCGAAGAAACTCCTGTTTTTCATATTCTGCTTTGCTTCAGCAGCTCTTTGCTTTTATATGCTGAAAGAATCTGTACTGAACCGGCCGAAACAAAATCCGGTGCTGATCATAACACTCCTGAGATCCGGCATGCCCCTCAGTTACCGGGACAGTCTTCGTCTGAAAGAAATCATGATGGAAAATCTCTTAAAATCACAAAAAAATAAACGATGAATAAAAAGTTTCTGCTTGTGCTGCCCCTGCTTGTTCTGCCTTTTATATTTTTCATTTTCTGGGTTTTGGGAGGAGGAAAGGAAAATTATGACTCCGGTGCGAAGGCTCCCGTTGCCGGAATGAATGTGAAACTGCCTGATCCGCATTTTAAAAAAGGTGCCGAGAAATCAAAACTGTCTCTGTATGAAGAGGCCAGCAAGGACTCTGTTTTACTAAGAGATAAAATGAAAAACGATCCCTATTATACGCTCAAAGAGCAGGACTTGTCTTTTGATACTTTGAAGGTGAAAATGGCTGATGAGAATGAGTCGAAGATTTTAGACAAACTAAATAAATTGAAATCAGTAATAAATCAAAAACCATATGTCCAGAAGATCAAATCAGAGTCTTTTGATTCCAGGTTGGCGGAAACCAAACCGGCACCTGCGCGTGATCCCCATATGGAACAGATCAGCAGCATGCTTGATAAAATAATGGCCATTCAGCATCCCGAAATTATGCAGGACAGTATGGCCAGACTGAATAAGCAAAATACTATTCCTGCGTTTAAAGTAAATCTTGAAATACCAGACGCCAATCCTGAATCATTCAGTACAGATCAGGAAAAAGCAGACTTTGCGATCAACCGCTTTTATGATCTCGCCGAAGATCCCTCGATAGAAAAAAATCTGGACGATGCCATTGAAGCAGAGATCCCGGAAACGCAAACGCTTGTATCGGGATCAACCATCAAACTGCGGTTATTAAATGACATACGAATCAACGGTCACCTGATCGGGAAAAATCAATTGGTTTATGGAACAGCCACACTGAATGGAGAGCGTTTGAAAATTCAGTTCAGCTCGGTTAGATCCGGGCAAAATATTCTGCCTGTCTCCCTGGAAGCTTATGATTTGGACGGGCTTGCCGGCATCTATATACCGGGAAGCATTAACCGGGATGTGGCCAAACAATCTACCGATCAGGCGATCGGTTCGGTCGGACTGACTTCACTCGACCCCTCTCTCAGCGCCCAGGCAGCCGGGGCTGGTATCCAGGCTGCGAAAACACTTCTCAGCCGGAAAATAAAACTCGTGAAAGTCACTGTAAAAGCTGGTTACAGGGTATTGCTCAAAGATTCAAAGGAAAAATAAACAACCACATATGAAAAAATTTATTGTCGCTTTTATCCTATTAACTAGCATTCATGGCTTTTCTCAGACAATTATTCCGTCATTTAATTTATCTGTTTGTTTCCAAAAGACAACCAATATCATTTTCCCTTACCGGATAGAAAAAGCTGATATCGGCTCGGGAGATGTCATCGGTCATAAAGATGCTCTTCTTGAAAATGTATTATTTCTAAAGGCAAACCGGAAAGGATTTATCCCAACCAATCTCAGTGTATATACTTCGGACGGGAAACTCTATTCATTCCTTGTTCAGTATAAAGAAAACCCTGATACCCTGAATCTGCAGTTTTTTAAAAATGAAAATCTTGCTCCGACTGTTTCTGATTCCATTAATGATGCAAAACTCGATAGTGATGCTTCTGTCATTTTAGATCAGGAAGCCTTTCTCCATCGCAGAACGAATGATCAGGACATGAAACTGATTTTGCAGGGCATATATATCAAAGATCATCTGATGTGGTTTAGAATGGAAATCAAAAATCAGTCTGAAATTGATTATCAACCTGAATATATCCGATTTTATATTAAAGATAAACACTCGGGAAAAAGAACTGCTATACAGGAAACTGATTTATCCTCAGTATGGCAAACCTCAAATCACTCCATTGCGGGTCAAAATTCAGAATCTTTTGTTTTTGCCTTTCCCGCTTTCACTATAGACAAACATAAAAAGATCGTCATTCAGATTAGTGAAAAAAATGGTGGCCGTCAACTAATACTTGAGATACCTGCTAAAACAATTCTAAAAAGTCAATTTATTAATTAACAATAAAAATGTGGCGTATGAACCAGGAAAATTTAAAATTCTTACAGGATCGTCTTTTTTATCTAGGCACTGAAAAGAGACTACACCCGGAACTGGAGAAAAACATGGCAGAGGGCAAGCCCGAATTCAAACTCTCTTTTACCAATCATTACGATAAGGATAAACTCAGCGTTGAACTGCATTTCAGGAAGTCTGACACAAACGACATGTATTTCATCAACAAATACGATGCGACACTTCAGAAACCTGGTCAGGAAGCCAGGTCGCAGACATTTTATCTGGATCACGGCAAAGGTGTCACCATGAAGGAAGCTTACAATCTCCTGGACGGGCGGTCAGTCAATAAGGATTTAAAAAATAAAGAGGGAGAAGTAAAGAACGCCTGGATCAAACTGGATTTTAACAGCAGGGAAGCCAACGGCAATTTCAAACAGGAACAGTTTTACAAGCCTTATGGATTTGATCTGTATACCGAGCTTTTTAAATTGCCATTACCACAGATGCCTGCTGAAAAATTCAATCAGATTGCCGAGTCACTCGAAAGGGGAAATATCCAGCAGATCAAAATGCCTGAAAACTCTTCCGGAATACCCTCTTCCATTCTGGTATCTGCCAATCCCAAATTCAAAACGCTTGATGTGGCAGATGAACAGGGAAATTCTTTAACCAAAGAAGAAAAAAAGAATTTATATCAGCTGACCGACGATCAAAAAACGGTCATAGTGGAAAAAGCCAATGAAAATATCAAGGCCAATCCCCATATTTTTCCCGATCAGAAATTAAATCCCTTACCCGTTAAACAGGAAGAGAGAAAACATGCTCCTGAACAAAAGTCAGAGCTAAAAGCAGAGTCGAAAATATCGGTTAAAGTTCCGAAAAAAGAGAAAGTAGAAAATCTCTTGCCAAAGAAGCATAAGAGCCATAAAAATGGATTAGCAATATGATCTAATCCATCAGGGATCGCAGCGTATATCCTACCGCGTTAGTCGGGAGATAGAAGCGCAGAGCCCGGCCCCGCTCCCAGTCCCGCTTTCAGCGGGACAGGACGGGGGATGGCATTATTTCCCGGCAAAAAAAGAATTTGAAGCGATGGATCTGCAGGAACATTTCACCGGTTTTTATGAGGCGGTACTCGCCGATCCGCGCATCACCGCCGTTCACATCAGTATGTACATGGCGCTCCTGCTCGCCTACCTGCTGCACGCCAGTGAAAATCCCATTCAGATCGACCGCGGCGCACTCATGCAATACGCGAAGATCAGCGCGCGCGCCACTTATTACAAATCGCTGCAGGACCTGCACGACTTCGGCTACATCAAATACATTCCTTCGCACAATCTTTTTCTCGGCAGCTTGGTTTATCTGAAGAGGATTTGAACTTTATGACTCCCGAAAAAGTAATGGAAATCCTCCAGGCCCATGGAACCCTCGTCACCATTGGAGAAGCGAAGGTTATACTTGTCTATTTAACGGAGATGGCTAACCGGGAAGTAGCTGAATTTATACGGCTTGAGAAAGAAAAAAAGTTTTCCCCCGATAGCGAATAAATTATATCAGGTTCAAACGATTCATTATTTTGATCGTAAATTTTGATATATGAAAACCGCCGATTTATACATTCGCGTCAGCACCGACGAGCAGGCAGAAAAAGGATATTCCCAGCGTAATCAGGCTGAGGCTCTCCAAAAATATTGCAGCGGTCATTCCATCGAAGTCCGGAAAATTATTTTTGAAGATCATTCTGCCAAGACTTTCATTCGTCCTGCCTGGCAGAAACTGCTTTCTGAACTCAGAAGAATTCGAGGTAAGACAGATTATATCCTCTTCACAAAATGGGACCGGTTTAGTCGCAACGCCGGCGACGCCTACGCCATGATCAGCACACTTCGCGTGTTAGGCGTCGAACCCCAGGCCATCGAACAGCCCCTTGATCTCACGATACCCGAAAATAAAATGATGCTCGCATTTTATCTCGCAGCTCCTGAGGTAGAGAACGATCGCCGCGCGCTGAACACTTTTTTCGGTATGCGCAGAGCGACTAAGGAAGGCCGTTATATGGGAAAGGCGCCCATTGGATACACCAATTGTGTGAGTGAAGATCGTCGTAAATACATGCGGCCGGACGCGAAATACGCACCCATCATTCAGTGGGCTTTCCATGAGATTGCGCGCGGTGTTTTCGCCACCGACCAAATCAGAAAGGAAATTAATAAAAGAGGCATTAAATGCGGTAAAAATAATTTCCTGACTCTGATACGCAATCCCGTTTACTGCGGAAAAGTCCACATCAGAAAATACAAAGATGAGGAGGCATTTTTCGTGCAGGGTCAACACGAACCCCTTATTTCAGAGAATGTTTTTTACGAAGTGCAGGACGTCATAATGGGGCGGAGTAAAAAAATAAATGCTGCCACGAAAATAAGTTGCGATAGTATGCTACCATTGCGCGGATTTCTGATTTGTCCTCTTTGCGGTAAAATGTTAACGGGCAGTGCTTCCAAAGGCCGCAGCAGTTACTATCATTATTATCACTGCAAAATGCCCTGTGGTTTTCGGTTGAAAGCACCCGAGGCCAACGATCTGCTTGTGCGTGAACTTAGGAAATTTATTCCACGTCCCGGCATGGCCGAAGTTTATATCCCTCTGTTACAAAAAGCTTTTAACGATCAGACTACGCAAATGAAAAATGAGCGCGGTCAGATTTTAATGCAGATCGAAGATGTGAACAGTCGTCTGAAAAATGCCCGAAATTTATTTGCTGACGGGAAAATGGATCAGTGGGATTACCATGCCCTCAAAGACGAATGTCAGCCCAAAATAAACATGCTTGAAGGAAAATTATCCGGATTTAAGGAAGTAGAAAATAACATAAGCAGTTTTTTGAAAACCGCTGTACAGAATATGACCTGTCTGGACAAATCATACCTGGAGGGCTCTATTCAGAAGAAGAGACAAATTATTGGTTCGATCTTTCCTGAAAAACTCAGTTTTAACAAAGCGAAAGGTCGAACCGGTCGGATCAATGAAGCCGTTCGGCTGATATACAGTCTGGACAAGGGTTTCAGCGAAATAAAAAAACCGGATTCAGGCAGGAAATTGCGTGAACCCGGTGAGGTGACCCCGCTCGGGCTCGAACCGAGGACCCAAAGATTAAGAGTCTTTTGCTCTACCAACTGAGCTACGGAGTCAATTTTTCGAGTTGCAAATATACATTGAATTTATTTTGCAGAAACTATTTAGACCTTATCTTTGCAGTCCTTAAAAGGGAGCATAGCTCAGCTGGTTCAGAGCATCTGCCTTACAAGCAGAGGGTCACAGGTTCGAACCCTGTTGCTCCCACTAAGCCTAACAGAAATGTTAGGCTTTTTTTGTTAGTTTTAAT
>DATHPV010000114.1:0-2910 GCA_035483495.1 Puia sp. | reverse complement strand
TTATCTTTCTCCAGCATGATAAATACCATATCATTCGCCATTTTCCGCAGATCAGCACTATCCAGTCCATTATAATATCCCCTTACCACATGGTACTTGTCGAGAAGCACCAATTTTTGTGTGTGTATGAAGTTTGAGTCCACTCCTTCCCCATCGGCCAAACCCAATTTTAACTCATTCATGGAAAAATCATAAATCTGTTTCTTTGGACCCGTCAACAACCACCAGATATTGGGATTAATTCCAAATTTATCCGAATATGCTTTTAATACAGAAACAGAATCACGTTCCGGGTCAACACTAAAAGACAGAAATTGTATAAAGTCGGGATTTAATTGTTGGAATTGATCCTTTGTCGACAAAGCATCCTGTAGCTTCCTGATATTTGCTGTGAGTTTTGGACAGATAGAAGGACATCTGGTGAAAAAAAAATCAGCGACAATTACTTTTCCCGTCAGGTCGGCCAGTGACACGTTTTGTCCAAGTTGATTCTGAAATTTGAAATCCGTTACAGAATGCCAGATGGTGTCATCGATTTTCTTTCCATCTTTTATTACAGATACCACACTGTCATAATAATAACGTCCGGGCATCCCAATGGAATGATCACTGGCACGTTTTACGATCAGGTAACTTATAAGTGGTAACATGATTGCCAACAATACAGCCGTTAATGCCTTCTTACTCACATCATTTCTTTTAGATAAAAAAACCATTGCGCCGCAATGGTTAATTATTGATTTAAATTCTCGAATGTTACCAGTTAACTGACTACGTCAACACATGAAAACTAAGAATAATTCATAATCCATAACTCATAACCCATAACTATTCAACCCCTTGCTTCTTTCCTTCCTCTTTGTGTTCGACCGGCTTGACTTTTGTCTTGCTTTGTTCATATTGATATTTATCGTAGCGCATGCGAAGTTCGTGATATGAACTGCCGTCCCACATAAATGCAATAAGGAACCAGATAAAAAGACATGCAGGTATTGCAATAGTCATTACGAGGTTCTTGATTTCATGGCCCAGATGCATAAATTCAGCGACTATAAAAAAGGCTTTTGCAAGCGTCATAATTACAAAAACACCATTCAGAATATGTTTTGGAAAAAAATGAGTTTCATAATAAATGATAGCGATAATCAGTTCAAAAACAGTAATGCCAAGCAGAATCCAAAAAGTTCTCCAAATGGCTTTGGTATCAAATGAACTTTTATCCTTTCCGAAATCAGCCGACGATGGACTTGCAGAACTCATATGCTCATTCATTTTAAATTATAACAGATAGAAACAGGTAAATACAAACACCCAAACCAGGTCCACAAAATGCCAATAGAGACCCGCCTTTTCAATCATCAGATAGTGACCCGTACGTTCAAAGTCACCACGCCATGTCTTGATTAGCATAATAATATTAATGATCACTCCGGAAAATACATGGAACCCATGAAAACCGGTAATTGTAAAAAAGAAATTCGTGAAATTGGTGGAAGACTGTGTACCATCAATATTCATAAATGGATTCCTGCCCCACCATGCACCTTCTGAATGTAAATGGGTCCACTCCCATGCCTGACAACCCAGAAATGCCAGTCCACCAAGAATAGTAAGGAACATCCACTTTATCACAGCTTTTTTATCCTGTGCCTGTCCGGCTCCCACGGCCATTACCATCGTAACAGAACTCATGATCAGGATAAAAGTCATCAAACTCACAAAAGCCAGGGGTACAGACATTTCACCGATAACCGGGAAACTGCGAAATACCTCATTGGGGTTAGGCCATGAGCTGGAAGAAAAACGAATAGTTCCATAAGAAATCAGGAAGGCGCCGAAAGTGAAAGCATCACTCATGAGGAAATACCACATCATGAGTTTACCATATTCCACATTGAAAGGACTCCTGCCTCCGCTCCACCATTTTTGACCTACGGGAACTGTATGTGCCATGAGATTGTTTTGAACAGGTTCACAAATTTATCTAACAAAAAGCATACTTTATTGTACCATTAAAAAGAAAATAAACAGATAGATCCACAACAGGTCCACGAAATGCCAATAAGTACTGGCAACATCTACCGGAACCACATTATAACTCCTGATTCGCATATTTCTTGCCCTGATATAAACCGTAAATAAAGCAATAATTCCACCCAACACATGCGCTGCATGTAATCCAGCAATAATATATAAAAACTGTCCGGCTCCTGAACCATGAAAAGTGATTCCTGATAGCCATAAGTGCCGGAATCCAATCCATTGCAACAACATAAAAACCAATCCAAGGATGGCGGTCGCGAGAACAAGTTTTCTGTATCTGATCATCCTTCGTTCTACAAAAGATTTACCAGCGAAAAAAATCGTCAGGCTACTGATCAACAAAACGGCCGTGGAATAGTAAAAAGCGATGGGCGTCGTATAAGTTGTCCAACCCGGTTGTTCCCTTTTTACAATATATGCGCTCGTAAGTCCGGCAAACATCATGATGATACTGCCGATACCTACCCATAAAATAAATTTATGAGGATGTATTTTTTTATTTTGATCAACCACACGATTTAGTTCAAGACTCGGAGTCATTTTAAAAATTTCAATTAGCCACTTTATCGATCAGCAAAGCGAGTAGCACTACCGGCAGATATATATAACTGCTAAACATTACTCTTCTGGCTGATTGAATGGTCATCTCCCTATACAAACGAATACACTGGCCTATCATAAAAATATTTGCTATCAGTACAATCACTAAACTCACCATACCGCTCATGCCGCTTATGTAAGGCATAACGCCTACCGGCAAGAGAAGCAGCGAATAAATAACTGCCTGAAGGGCTGAATATTTTGTTTGTCCGTCTCCCGAAGGCAATAATTTAAAACCGGCTGCACTATAGTCTTTATGCGCTATCC
>DATHPV010000113.1:0-4107 GCA_035483495.1 Puia sp. | reverse complement strand
GAACCGAATTCCAAACGGTGCACCTGTCACAAAAATGATTGATAAATTAATTGCTGAATATTCTCCATCTGCGCCCTTTTTGTCACTACCCTCTCTTGTAAATATTTACAAAGCGATCAGTACACTACCTGAAGGTTACTGGCGTAATGAAAAACTGAAAGAAACAGTTTCACTTATCCAGGCCTGTAGCGGACTGTATCTTGAAGCCACGGTTCCACAGGCGTATGCCCTGGTAAATCAAACGATTCCGGTTACGCTGCGTGTAGTTAACCGCGCTCCCGTTTCAATCATCCTGAATTCAGTTAAATTGAATATGCAGGATACCAGTTGCAATATGCAATTGCAGCCAGGCATCAACTATTCAATTGTTCGTCGTATTTCTCTGCGAGACCTCCCGGTTTCGCAACCTTACTGGCTGGTTGATCCAATGTCCCCGGGTTCATATAACGTTCATGTTCAAACGCTGATCGGAGATCCGGAAAACCCGCCGGCCCTGGAAGCTTTTTGTACAATAACTCTTTCAGGAGAATCATTCCTGCTGAAACAAAGAGTAAATTATAAATTTACTGATCCGGTTAAAGGAGAAACTTATCAGCCGCTCACAATCGTACCTGCTCTGATGGCTTACTGTGATCCCTCATTGCTCGTTTTTACAAAAGGAAAAGAACAGGATCTCACGGTAATGATTCAGCAGAAAGCGTTGAAAAACCCTGATGAAGGAAAATCCGGAATTGTCTCAACAGCGGCTATGAATACCTCCACGCAACCGCCTACAGCCATTAATCTAACGTCTTTGTCGGATTTTGAGACCAGGAAAATGGATATGACAATGAAGTCTCAAAATTTTACATTAAAATCAAAAAGTTCGGGCGATTTGAATCAGTTAGCCTGGGTTACTGGTTTGAATCAGGGCGTATTGGACACATTGTCGCAATGCCGAACCATTTCTTATGATCATATTCCAAGGATAGATTATTTCAAACCGGCTAAATCCACCGTAGTTGCGGTCAGCTTAAAAACTGTCGGCAATCGAATTGGTTATATTGACGGAGCCGGTGACAAAGTTGCGGAAGCATTAACAGCTATGGGATATACTGTTATACGACTCGATGAAAATACCCTATCAACTTCCGTTTTGCAAAATCTTGATGCTGTGATAGCCGGTGTGCGGGCTTATGATGTGCATGACTGGCTGGCTGGCAAATACAATATTTTAATGGAGTATATAAAAAACGGCGGTAACCTCATAGTTCAATATAATCGCAATCAGGGTGTCGATTCAACAAATATCGGCCCTTTCCCTTTTGGTATTTCCAACGGTCGGGTAACGGAAGAAGATGCCGCTGTAAATTTTCTTCTGCCAGCCCATCGGGTGTTAAATTATCCGAATCAGATCAGCAACAAAGATTTTGACGGATGGATTCAGGAAAGGGGGATTTATTTTGCACAACATATCGATCCAAGATACCAGGCTGTATTATCCATGCACGATACAGGCGAATCAGATCTGAATGGAAGTCTGATAACAGGGTCTTACGGGAAAGGATGGTTCACTTATACAGGACTGGTTTTTTTTCGTGAACTGCCGGCTGGCGTCCCGGGGGCCTATCGTTTATTAGCTAACATCATTGCACTCAATCACACAAAGGATAATTAAAGCATGCTGAATCGCAAGGATATCGCTTTTATTGTAGCCATCGTAACGGGAATTGTAATAGGACGACTGATTAAGAAAGTGACTATCGGTATGCTGATCGGCTTAATGCTCGGATTAATAGCTGCGATGCTGATGGCAAATCGCCGGAGTGATTCAAAAAAATGATATGAAAGGACAGGACGAAAAGCCACCATTTTTTAGTTCCTGGAATTACTGGTACATTCTGGTAATTGGCTTTTTAGGGCTGCTGATTGTTTTATTCTTCTTCTTTACCAAACATTTTTCATGAGCTTAATCGACTGGATCGTTCTCGTCTTGACACTGGTCGGTATCATCCTCTATGGATTATATAAGGGCAGATCTGAAAAAAACCTGGAAAGTTATTTTCTGCTGAACCGTAGTTCCTCCTGGTATTTGATCTTATTCGGAATTATTGGAACACAGGCCAGCGCAGTTACTTTTCTTTCTGCACCAGGACAGGCTTACACAGATGGAATGCGGTTCATCCAATATTATTTTGGATTGCCACTTGCCATGGTAGTACTCTGTATCACATTTGTCCCTGTATTTTATAAATTAAAACTATTCACCGCATATGAGTTTCTTGAAAAAAGATTTGACGGTAAAACGAGGTCATTCACTTCGTTATTGTTTTTGTTTCAGCGCGGCATCTCCACAGGTATAAGTATTTCAGCACCATCCATCATTTTATCTTCTTTACTCGGATGGAATATTCTTTGGACAAATATTCTAATGGGTGGTATACTTATTATATACACTTTTACCGGAGGTGTTAAGGCTGTTGCATACACGCAACAAATTCAGATTGTTATCATTTTTGCCTGCATGATTACCATAGGGTTTATGGTAGTGCATCTGTTACCGGGAAATCTCGGACTTTCAGATGCCCTTCATATTGCCGGCAAGGCGGGTAAATTAAATGTTATAACTGACGGCAAAACCGATGGAAGTTTCCAATGGAATGACCGGTATAATATCTGGAGCGGTTTGATCGGTGGATTTTTTTTAGCTCTCTCATATTTTGGTACCGATCAATCCCAGGTTGGCCGGTATCTGACAGCAAAGTCCACACGTGAAAGCCGTCTGGGTCTTTTAATGAATGGTCTGGTTAAAATACCAATGCAGTTTGGAATACTTCTGCTGGGTGTGCTTGTTTTTTCTTACTATCAATTTGCTAAAGAACCCCTGTTCTTTAATCAGACTCAGTTGAATCTTCTCGCCAAAACTAAATATGCCGATTCACTAAAAATTGTACTGATCGAGTATGAAGTTTTACAAAAGGAAAAAATTGCCCAGATGTCTCCTTCGTCAGGATATACGCCTGAGAATAGAATGAAACAGGGACTTACGATGGAATATGTTCAGAGAAAACAAGCGGATCTGAGGGTAATTATAAAACGCTGGTTAAACGACAAAGATGTAAAAGGAGACTCCAACGATACGAACTACATTTTCCTGCGATTTGTAGTAGACCATTTACCAAGGGGCATGATTGGTTTGCTTATTGCGGTTATTTTTTTATCAGCCTGGGGCTCGATAGCCGCCTCCCTGAACGCACTCTCTTCTGCTACCATTAATGACCTGCATAAAAGATGGGCAATAAAACCTTTGAGTCAGAAGAAAGAATACCAATATTCACAATTGTACACGCTGCTTTGGGGTATTTTTTGTGTTGGGGTAGCGCAATTCTTTTATAACATTGGAAATAGTTTAATAGAGGCAGTAAATCTTCTGGGATCCCTATTCTACGGCGTAACTCTCGGAATTTTCCTGGTAGCTTTTTATTTTAAGAAGGTTACTGCCACTCCTGTTTTTATCAGCGCCGTAACAATTGAAGTTTTTGTCCTTTTTATTTTCGTGCTTTATCAAAGAGGAATTGTTCACCTTAGCTTCCTATGGCTCAATGCCGTTGGCGCAATTGGCGTTATACTTTTGAGTTTAGTTTTACAAAGTCTAAAGCCCAGGAATCAAAGCCTAACGCGTGACGCTTAACGCGTAATGCTTAACGCGTAATGGAGCAGATAAACTTGAAATAGAGAAAGGATTAAGAGGAGAACACTTATCCCTATGAATAATCTAAATTTTACTAAGCATTAGGCGTTAGGCATTAAGCGTTAAGCGTTAAGACAGTGCTTCCGACCTAAGATTATTGTAGCTTTTTTTACTCGCATCAATCAATCGTAGCACTTTTTCCCTGACGTCTTCGCGTAGTCCGGTTATCTCCTGTTCAAATACCCGGTGAAGTCCGTCCAATTCTTCATTGGTTGTTCCACGCAAACGTCTGATTTTATCTTTGAGATTCTCTACTGAATCATTCAATTTTTTTCTCGTATCTGCGCCTTTGGCAGGAACAATTAAAATTCCGATCACTATGCCGGAAAGAGTTGCGGTAAAAAGTCTCTGTAAACTCATATAAAACAATTTTATCT
>DATHPV010000112.1:0-4439 GCA_035483495.1 Puia sp. | reverse complement strand
TGGTAGAACAGACTTATTAATCTAAAATGCCCCGTCAACATCTGACGGGGCGGTAAGTTTATTACTGATAAAAAAATTAAGGACAACTTTTTTATGGTGCTTGCTTTTCCTGCTATTTTTTTCAGTGCGGCAGATCGATCTTTTCGTTCCACAAAGCAATCTGAACATTTCTCGCCAGATCTTCCGTGGCTTTCGGCACAACATTTCTGAAAAGCCCGATATCTCCGGGAATGATTTCAATCATTGCATTTGCCATCAATTGCGGATCCATTCGATTATCGTCCATTCCAAGAATTTGATGGAAAAAATTTTGCACGGTATCGCGCTTGATATAATTCTTGCGATCATCCATCCAATGTGTAGCAGACTCTGCTTCGGTTTCGTTGAAGCCAGTTAGATAGCCGCCGGGATTGATCACTTGAACCTGGATACCGAATGGCGCTAGTTCAGCTTTCATCGATCCTGCGAGAGCCTCTAAGGCGTGTTTGGTTGTAGCGTAGACGCCGCCGTACGGAACAGCAATTAGGCCGCCGATGGAACTGGTGAATACGACCTTTCCTGGACGCTTTTCATCTACAAGTTTGCGAACGATCTTTTGTGAAAGCGCCAATGGAGCGAAGAAATTTGACTCGAACGAACTTTTAAGAAGATCCATAGGGATCTCAGACATTGGACCACTTATTCCAATGGCTGCATTATTGACGAGAATATCAATGTCCCAATTCAAAGCGTTTTCAATGTCGTAAGAATCGAGAATGTCCAGCTTCTCGACACGGAGATTTTTCAGGCCGAGCTTTTCCGCTTTCAGGCGTAATTGCGTTGCCTGTGGCCAGATCTGTACTCCGGCAATGACGTCATGCCCTGCTTCGGCGAGACCGATTGCTGCGAGTTCAGCAAATCCCGAGCCTGCGCCGGATATCAGGATCCTTTTTTTGTTTACATTTTTTGTATTCATATGTTCTGTTTTTTTATTTTGACAAAACAAAGATCAAACAGGAATTGACCGAAGGAGTTACAAGAGAAATAGGATTTGTTGCGAAATCCTAAGATATGGATGAAAGATTCTGGCGGCGATATACAACCGGTGAAATAGAAGTGTATTTTTTGAAATAATTACTAAAATGAGCAGCCTCGACAAATCCTAAACGCCAGGCTATTTCTTTGATGGAGATTTCGGAATTACTCAGAAGCGATTTGGCTTCTGTTATTGTTTTTTCTATGATCCAGGCACCGACGGACTTGCCGGTTTTTGATTTGATCACTGTATTGAAATAGTTGGGATGCAAGAATTGAGCCGCTGCATATTCCTGAATGCGAAAAACTTTATCGTCGATACCTTTACTAAGGTTGCGGTAATGCTTTTCAAGCATTTGTCGGAACTTTTTTACAATCTGCGAATTACGATTTCCTTCATTGACAGGATCATAATCATTCCAAAAATATTGTTTGAGTTTTACAAGTATTATCACTACGAAGTAACCGATCAGATTAAACTTGTAGATGGAAGAAGAGGAAAACTCTTTCAGAATTTGTTTATAGATCGTCTCGAATTCGGCATATAATTCATCATCTAAAATTCTTGGAGGCACCGTTTCAGAAAGCAAAAAAGGAAATTCTTCGTAAATATCGGGATGTACATTTTCCTTTAAAAATGATTCGCTCATCATCACCAGGTATAGTTCTTTCAGATCACTGAAATAAACATGCTTGATATCTCCGGGATTATTGAAGTAAACCGTTTGAGGCCCAATATCAAAAGTATAGTGGTCTGAATAGCTGGTGCCCTTTGCATTTTTTACAAAGACAAAGGAAAAAAAGTTAGCCCTGTATATGGGAGAAACAAAAGGGATCGGAACCTCGATAGACCCGAGGTCATGAATGAAAAACTGGCTCCTTTCATTAAGATCGGTAGGAATAGTAGCGAGATTTCGATATAGATCCAGGATACTATCTAATACCAATATATCATTATCCTTACTCAAGAATCGAGTTTAATGAATTTGTTTTCGAAATGATCCGTGACTAACATTCGTATGTTTCTTGAAATAATTAATCACTTTGAAATTATAAAAAATAAACGAAACAGAATGGGAAATGGAACAGGAAGTTGACTGAATATGGAATATCATTGATGCGCGTGATCCATGTGATTCAGCAATGGGGAGAAAAGGATTTGAAAAACAGCAGGTGTGATAATTTCGCGCTCCATCTTTCGAAATAATGGAATTACAGATTAACGCTGACAAAAATTACAATAAATGTTCTCCATCGAATCAACCAATAATTTTTTTAACGTGGTGTGAAAATCACTGACAGAAAGCAACAGGTAATAATATTTGAGATATACATCAGCGTTAGTATGAATATGAGCAACGAAAAAGAAATACTCCTTTCCATAGCCAAAGCAATGACGCAACCCACATCGGGAAAACAAAGCACAAAACTTTGGTCAGGGTTTGATCATTTCAGGGTCTAATATAATATTCTTTGACTTGGCGAGACCGTAGAAATGTGTTCCATTTTGCCCTGCCGGTATTCATGGTAGAGCCGCTGAATGTCCTCACCCGTGTCCGCAATAAATGGTCCGTAGGAAACTATATTTTCCCCTGTTGGTTTTCCTGCATAGAGTACAAACCGGACACCCTCTTCTCCTGCTGTCAGCGCAAGCCCACTTTGATCTTCGGTCTTGGATAAGTCCAGCCATCCAACCTGGTCCTGTTTCAATTGTTTTGCAGGCTCGCCAACCATTACATTACCGGTAAGGACGTACAAAAAGCTGTTGTAATTTCCAGGAATCTGCTGGATGGTTGTCACGTTCGCTTCGATGCTGATATCTGCCACGATTAAGGGTGTATAATTTTGAACCGGTGAGTGGAGACCTGCCAGCGATCCGCTGTACAGCTTTATCGAAACGCCGTTTTCTGACAACGACGGCACATGATCCAGGGGTAAGTCCTGTACTCTCGGCGTTACCCCTTTAAGTTTTTTTGGCAGGTTTAACCATAATTGCAGGAGTCGCAGTTTGGATATTTTATCAATCGTTTCCGTATGAACGATCCCGCTGCCTGCTGTCATGATCTGGAAGTCGCCGCCCTTCATTTTGTGCGCCTCATCGCCGATTTCACCTTCGAGTAAGAAGGAGACAGTTTCAAAGCCGGCATGCGGATGCGGCCCACCAACCGGTATATTGTCTTTCTTATCCAGCACGTCATCCATTAGCATAATAAATGGATCCGTTTCCGAAAAACTTCCGTTGAGCACAGGCCGGGCCGTATGCCCGGCGCCCAAAAAACCTGGTTCACCTTTGGGTGTATCTATTTTTATCAGTTTTCTTTTAATTGACATAGCGCAAAGTTATGTACCTTTACTTACAAATTGTAAGTACTATACAAAAGGTTAGTAGTTACCTTTGAGTAAGTGACAAGGATATATTATGACTACCTTGAAAATCAAAAATGGGCCCGATGCAGAATCACAGTGCAAATCCAGGTTGCATGCCATCGCCGATGCACTCTATGCGATCGGCGGTAAATGGAAACTGAGAATAATCGTTGGCCTGCTCCATGGTACCAAAAGGTTCAATGAGCTGCAGCGATTGATTGATGGTATTTCGGCGAAAGTACTTTCTTCGGAATTGAAAGAATTAGAGATCAACGGTTTTGTTAAACGTAAAGTGCTGATGGGTACACCCGTCATCGTGGAATATGAATTGACAAAATATGCCGACACGCTGAGCGGGGTCCTGGATAAACTAAGCGAATGGGGAGCTATGCACCGGGACAATGTAAGAAAGAGCATGAAAAAGAAAAAGACAGTTGAAGCATATCCCGGGAATTAATTCCCAAATCTATTTTTCGGTTATACATTACCGGTAGATGCTTACCGGGGCGGTCCTTTCGTATTCTTCCACCGTGTTCTCCAGCAGTTTTTCTGCACTCAGGATCCAATCAGGTACCCTGACACTGGAAATGGTCCAGTGGTCTTCCGAAAGGATCATGGAAAAATAATGCCTGTTTCCTCTTTCATCGGGAACATCAATATGATAGGTGGGAATGGAAGCTGAATTTACTTTTAAAAAATTAAATTCTTTCTGGCGGCCGTTTGCCCGGATGGTCGTGGAGAATTGTTTTTGCTTTTGAAATAGCATGGTTTACAGATTTAGTAAGTGCTGGTGATACAGCAAATAAAAAGCCAGATTTTATAATTGCAGCGCAGTCGTAATTGACCATTATCATCACCGAGTGGCGGAAGGTTGGGCCATGCAAAATATTCATTCTTTAATTTACCATCAGGTCTGGGTTTGGTCGTGCGGATGGACCAGACAGGCGTCGTGCACAATTTTTCAGAAGGCATTTCAAAAGACAGCATTTCGGCGAGCTGATCGTCGGTGAGATTCGGGTCAAGCCATTTCATTTCCATTTCTTTTGGGAGGAATAAAG
>DATHPV010000111.1:0-8247 GCA_035483495.1 Puia sp. | reverse complement strand
CGAAAATGTAGCAACTGTATCGGTACAGTTGATCGTGGTATTGATTTTCTGTCTCCCTCCAACGAGAATTTCATCGCCACTGACAAAGGTGGCGCTCAACAAACTATCTGAAAGATTTAGGATCTTTCCATTTTTCAGGTTTACATTATTAAATACCGCATCTATATTTTGATAGGCTAAACCCATACCATCATATGCCCAATGAGAAGGGTAGTTAAACGTGTATACCGGGTCATCAAATTCATTTTTTGTTCGTGTAAGCAGTACGTCGCCTGTCTCACTATCGTACAACAGATCTTTAGTGGATATTTTGCTGCCTTTATCTATATGGACTACGCTATCTACGATTCCATATCGTTGAATTACTTTGACAGTGGCAATTGCTCTGAAGCGGTTATCTTCATGCTGTGGTAATCCAATTGCTGATGGCAGTAAGATAAAAGGAGGAAAGCCTACCGAGAACATGTCGCTGTTAAGTTCAAGGTTCGCACCGCTTGTCACTGATTCCTGTTGGCGCATGTCCATCATAAGTTCCATGTCTTTACCAATTATTGCAGCTGTGTCAATTGATCCATCCGGATGCATAACCATTGTTGTATTGGATAGCGTTTTTTGATCAACTTGCTGATTGACTACTTTATAAAAATTCTCTGTATACGTAATTGGATTGACAGTATCTGTCTGGGCAAAGTATGCCTGTGAGTGAAGCTTTCCATGCATGTCATTTAGCTCAACTTTGAAGCCCTGCGACATCGTCAAGAAATACTTTGCATTTATCCGCAGAAAATTTTGAATGGCTGGCCGATAGCGCTTCATATTATCAGGGTCGAGCATTGTTCTGTCCGTATATGTTGGAAAATCGTAGGCTGTGTAAAATTTCGTCTGTTCATAACCGTTAGCTGACTTTACATTCTGATAGTTGATTGTTCTTACTGTCACCTGGCTATAACCAATGCTTGGCGCTGGGAATAGCGCTTCGCCGAGCGGCTCCTCGGAATACCCCATAGTTGTCGGTCCTAATGGAGTGACACTTTCCACGTACTCGATGGGTTGATGAAACGGATTTTCTTCACCTCCCAGTCCAGGTTCATAACTTGCTACACCACTACTGATTGTTGTAAGCGTGCCATTGATATTCTGTTGGGTTGTGTAAATATATTCCTGCCCATATTTAGCAGTTTTTTTACCCGTCATATGATTCCAATTGTCATAAATTGTTATCCGCTTTACCCGGTGCCCCCCTCCATATTTCTTATATATCGGGTTGTCAAGCCTGACCAGGGTTCTGCTCGTATCAATAAACATTGCCCAGCCATTGGTCCTAGCGTGTGAGTCAAAGGATTGAAAAGCACCAGCTACATCACTGAAAACCGAAAAAATGGTTTTTATAGCAGACGCCAGATCAAGATTATCCCCCTCTGAATTTGCATATGCTTTTGACGGAAGATTTAGTCTTAAAAATTGAATGGCCGCTTTCGCCAGTGGGCTGTATGAACCCGATTGATCACCTGCAAGAGAAATACCCTGAACTTTCAACCAGATCACATTGCTGTTTACCCGTCCATAACTGTGTGTTACTGTATCCAGCGTTGCGTAACATGGCACATATTCACTTCCAGTACCAAACTGGTCATCAGGCATTCGTACAAAAAGCTTAAAATATAATTTTTGAATCCCCGTCAGATATTTTTGAAAAACATCAGCAGTGGTAGAAACCGAAGTCGGAACTGAAACGAAAACGTATAGATTATCGGAGCCGTTCTGCTCGTAAAGCTGCCTTAACGAATGACTATAAATTGAATCAGATCCTAGCCCTAATAATTTAAACATCTGCATGGCTCTCAGGTTTTGGACATAAGCATAATCATCGCTTTCAAAATCCACTTTCATCGAGCCACCGGAAGGCAGGAAGATTGAATCGAGTGACCATGCCCCAGCATTATAAGCGGCAGTCGCGCTATCCTGCAAAGCATAAGGATAATCACCGTTGTTAATAAGTGAAGTGCCAGAGGATCCTGGATTTTGCAAGGGATCTTTGAAATTTCCCCAGCGGTCATAAGATTTTACATTATATGAAGGATTGTTAGGATGATAATAGAATAAATATGGATTTTGCTTTCCTTTATTATTGCCATTATAAGTGAACCATATTTTTCTTAATGTGAGTTTGCCGGAATCGCTTAGCGGTAGATTCACACCGGTGCACAAGGAAGAATCGTATTCGAAATGAACCGTTTTAATTGGAATTGCCGTTAACGGATTTTTCATTAAATCCGCTTTATTGTATAAGTCAATTTGTTTTAGACATTTGGCGGTACTATCTGCAATTTTATTTCCCGCTTCGTCAATCGCGTAAAGGTCATGCCTGTTTTGAAGAACAAAGTTGGCGACCATTGTCTTTGATTCAATGCTATGTAAATACCAAAGCTCTTTTTCTCCATATACATAATTTCCCTTATCATCACGATTATCTGTTTTAAGCGCTGGATTGTAAGTGACGCTGTCCGTAATATAAGGCACCCGCCACTTGTATGGATTTTCAATGCCACAGATTTTTGAATAATTTAATTTCACTGCATTTCCCAGATCATCGTCTGTGATCCCGTCGCCTGTTAAGTCAACATAATCCGGGGAAAGTATTCCAGTCAATAAAAACGAATGAGCGTATGCCGGGATTTCCTCGCTTGAAAAATAATTACTTTGTCCATTTGGATTTTTGGTTGTGTTGTCAATACCATTGTTGTAGCCAACCAGCCCAGTGTTTGTATTACCTCGTCTTGGATCGACAGAGAACGTGGCTTCTTTCTGTCGAAGATTATATACAGGTATGCCATAAACATATCTTTTGCCATCCGTATTGAGAACATCTATTTCTGATATATGATTGGATTTTCTAAATTCATTTACTCTTTTTTCAAGAACCAGATTCCCATTATTGACAATAAATGAATCTACTGCTGGAGGATACAAACAACTATCAGGAATAATATCTGGAGGATTGTGAGAATTATTACCTGGATAGGACCAGCGCAATTCGACAATAGCGTCTATCCCCTCTTGATAATAGTCCAGCCTAATTTTGTAAAAATTTCCTTTTACCAAGTTCAGCTTGCAGGTATTCATACCATGGCTCAGGGCATGAACGGCATTATTGCTTATCACTAGTGAATCATTGATCCACAATAATACTCCATCATCACTCCATAAGGTAAATGTGTATTCCCCTGTTACTGGGGCTTTGATCTGACCTTGCCATCTAACTGAAAAATTGTTTTTATTTACAGGTAACGGCCAATCACCTACTGGAAAATAAAGATCGTTTGGATGTCCGTTTCTATAAGTATTACCCCATGCATGATTTATTGAGTCATTGGAAATTGGAATTGTCGGTGAAAGTGTGGAATTTTGAAAATTACGGGTTGGAAAATACATAGCATTTAGACCTGTTCCAATCGGTGGTATAGGGTTATTGAAGTTGTTCGTGCAATTATTTAGGAAAAACTGGTTAATTGCATAATTTTCAATGTATTTAGATAAGCCAACCGTCGAAGCTTCTTGCGCATTCAGGTATGAAATAACCTGCGTCCTCTTATCTCTCGTTGGTTTTAGGGTATTTTTCAGACTCAGCGTGTCTTGTCCGACATATTGCTTATTCCTGTAGCGATTAAGATAATTTGTAGCAAGAACCAAAGATGTACTTATTCCGGGTTGATAAAGACCGGCTGTAACAACATCATCCCCACCAAGCGCATTGTAATATGAAAGTGAGTTAATGGCTTTTTCGCCAGGATTTCGAAAATAAGAAGCTTGAAAAAGCCCCGAATCTTGCTTGAAGCCAACCATGCTACGCATACTGTTGTCAGTGATCCATGCAGAGTTTTGGGTGTATGCCCTGTTTACATACAGATCAATGCCACCATGCGTAAGGTTAGGGGCAAACCCAAGATCAATGCTCGCCCTGCCAGTATTGTCTTTTGACCGTATAAAATGATCAAACATAAAGCCGATATCGCCGCGGTATGCCCTGAACATGCCTGAATTTCCTTCTCCTGTTATTGAAAATGCATCATAAGTATAATAGGGAACTGCGATATGAGGCACGGGGGGGTTGTCCCTATAAATAAGTTCCTTCTCCCGATTAAAATCCATAAGGGCCGTTTCGTTTTTTGCTCCATCCTGATAAAATAAATAACCGTATGCAGGGAGCGCAAAAAGTGTATCGGCAGGAGCAATCTCTTGCTTGGTAACATATCCCTTAATAAATGCGCCAGGGTGAACTGCCACATTTTCCAACCCGATCTTTGCAGTAAATGAATATTGAGAGCTCGTATAAGGCATGGTAATTTGCGGGGGAGCAGTCGGAGATGCAAAGGAAATAACAGAATTTATACCGGTAGCACTTACGGAATGAAATTGATTTTTTTCATCTGTGTTGAATTGCCGCATGCCTGCTGAAAGTTGCAAACCTTTTAGTCCACTACGTGTGTTGTAAGGCGCAGAAATGGAAAAATTCCCCTCGTATCCGGCGCCATTCTCAGTTTCATCTTGTTTTAGCTTTATATCGAGAGTTGGCTCTATTGTCAGGCCTTCCTGAGTATTGTTTGTAATGGACATACCTGCCGTTAAGGCGCCTTGAGAATTTTTGCCGGAATTAAGAGAGACATTTAATCCATTTTCAAGACCCCAACCTTTATAGTTATTGTAAAATACTCCGAGGTTCGCACCGATTTGGGGTGTAACAGGAAGGCCTACCACTTCCACATCAGCGCCGGCGGTTACCCCAATTGTTTTATTTGGTTTAACGCTCTGCGTTTTTTTAATCGAGTCAGTACCATTGAAATCATCTGGAATTCCACGCAGGTTGCGGGTAATTGATCCCGGATTTACGTTCCATCCGAGACCAACCCAACTCGCTTCCTGATCCATGGAAATACCACTGCGGTATGAAATATTGATGGGATATCCTCCCACATCCAGGAGGGGAATATTATAAGAGAAATCCCCACTGAAAAGATCTACCATATTGTTTGAATTCACGGACTGAAATTGCTGCATTTCGGGTTGAGTGGGTCCGCCGATATCCATTGAATTTGTTTTGTTTGAAATAAAAGGATCTTTTGCCGCTGTTATAATATTCGTCAAAGGGAATTGTGATGGAGAGGCAGAAAAATCAAATATCTTTTCAGCCTTTTTCAGAAGTTTAACTGGTGCGGTATAGTCGTGGAAGGCCGGGTACCTGTGCCTTTGTGGGCTATTTAACGGCCATTCTGCAAGCACCGTGTCGAAATAAAATAGCACAAGAAAAAATGCGCTTATTTCTTTCCTATGTCGAGTAAATAGATTTAGGATCATGGTTATTATTAATTTTTGGGGTTGGAGGTTGCATTAAGTTTCACATATTGAAATTTCAGGTAGAAATGGTCTTTCCGGGAGTTCACAAATTCGAGGAGATAATTATGATTTAAACCGAGAAGATTTTGTTCACTCAGATCAAATGTTTCGTAATTCAATCCATAGTGCACCGGCAAATCCGATGTCCGAGGTTGGAGCTGACTTCGAACCGACGCAGCTGTGCTCAGGTCATGAATAACGACGTGAATTGAAGTGTCATTAATCTCATTGAAATAGGCAAATCGAAGCACTCCGTCAGTGATAAAATAGCTTTCATCGTTTACTGTTTTGAGGACCGTAAAATATTTTCTTTGAACCTGGGATGTGGGATCCGGATTTAGTTTTTTGACTCGAAAAGTATAGACTTCACTTTTTGAAACAGGAGTAGCGTTATTTGTTGCAACAATCTGCCATGCGTAAAGTACACCGGTATCCAATTCTGGTAAAGAGACAGGATATTGCAAGTCAGTAATATCGAGATTTTGCTCACTTGCAATTGGAACATTTTGTTGAATGGCTTCCGTTCCGGATTGTACCGGTTGTACCTCAACCAGCGTATATTGATAAGTCAAACCAGTAAAAAGATTGTAAGGTTCGGGAGGTAACCAATTAAACATTGGTCTTGTAACCTCGATACTTTCACTATCAGATGGAGACACTAGAATTGGCGGACTGATTGGCTGAACTTCGACCTCTTCACATTGTTCAGACAGTGAAGACAACCCCGATTCTGCGTTTAAGAGATTGATGGAATAACATACATCGAAAACGCCCAAAGGTAAAAAACCATCCGGAGACGGATCAATACTGACAGTCGGAGAAAGAGTATTATATGTAACCGGTGAAACATCTATTGCTGTTATTTCAGAAAGACCTTTTGATAAAGTCAGCAGTTTGCTGGTACCAGAGAATATTTTTTGATTATTGCTGGCATCAGTTACGATCATCTTGATCTGCACCTGCACAGATTGGTTCTCTGTGTTGATGATGGCAAGGTTCCAAAGTTGGCTCTTCAATACTAAGCCCATTGGAGGAAGCTGCGGATTTATAATTATCTGGGCTTGAGCGAAAGTGAATATCGCGCAACCAAAAACAACCAATGCAATCTTTTTCATAAGCAACTTATATTTAATCAGGTAAATCATTTTACCTGAATGATTTCGTGAAACTGATATTCCCCATTGTATTCCTAACCAGTTTGTTTCCGCTCCCCGGCAAAAAACCATTATCAAATCTGCAATAGAACATATCATTATTGTTTAGTCTGAAACTGGCATTTAGATAGCCGCCTAATTTTGTTTCAGATTGATTGAGGTTATTGATTTTTACGCCGCCACCAATAGATCCTTTTTTGGATAATTGGAAATTGAAGTTCTCATCCATTACCACCAGGCGATAAGATGAATTTTCGCTATACGACACAGTGATATTTCCTGTCACATGATTAAAGAAAAGTGTGTGACCCAAATAGAGATTTGCGGAATTATAATAAATGAACCCAGTGTCTGCGCTGGAGTTGTAAAACTTAGTGAATATGATGTTCGTTGCCACCCGCTGCTGTCCAATTGTATAGAAGTGGACAATGCTGCTGTTAAAAGTTTCAAATTGATTTTGTAAAACCTGATTGCCGACTACAGTTAATTGTGACATGGGCATATAAGCAGCCGTAATAAGCGGCCAACCCTTCTGTGTAAAAGAAGCGCTAATGGTTTTTAAGATTGTGTTGGATTTATAATCCTGAATAATGTAAGGATTTGAAAAGTCATTTGTACGCAGGGAAGCAAGAATTTTTAATTTCTTATTTAATAAAGATTGTTCAGCTTTTACATACCAGTTAACATACTGCGCATTTGTTTGGAAACTATTAAAAGCCTGAAAATTCGCACCCATGAATTGATACAGCGCTTCAATTTTTGTTGATGTTTTCGGAAGGAAAGTATAATATTTCAAAGACCATGCTTTGCTGCTTTTGTCAGAAAGACTCCACGAATTTTTTATCTGAGGGGGGGTTGACAAGAAATTAGGAGAGAAAGATTGAGCAACTTCTCCAATGAGGTATTCATTTCTTCCGAGTTGCCATTTTGATTCAACGCTCAGCCCGCTTACACCGATAGTAGAGAATTGATTTCCCGTCGTAGTTCCTGCAAATAATTGTTTCTCTCCGCGAAATGCAGTCAGAATGAAATAATTTTTCTCTATCCTGCCAATTCCAATTCTTCCAACATACAAATGTTGATGAATTTTCTGAGCGGGAGAGACCAGGAAATCAGTATACCGGTAATCTATTGAACCGGCGGCGCCGGCAAGATAATACCACGTATTGTACTCAAAATTTACTCCCGTTAGACTTATGTTCTTTACAGTTAATTCTGAGTAATTGATTGTATTTCTTCCAATTCCGAAATTTTTTATTCCGAGCATCCACTTGTCCATCTTACCCAACCCCGCGGATGCAACAGGATTATTTTTCAAAAAAGCTTCTGTATTCACGCCGGACATATTGCCGGATGACGATGACTGAAACTTGGTTAGTTCGTCAGTCGATTTTTTATAATCTTTTTTCAATGAATCTATTTGTACACTGAGTGCATGATAAGCAGCTGTAGATTTTTCATACAGCGCAATAAATAATTTTGCTAACCGGACAAGTGAATCAGCGTTTTTTTTATTTGCTGAATCTGATCGGTTAGTGCTGTATGTTTTTGTTGGATATTTGACGATTTCTTTTGCGTTAATTAATTTTCCTTTAGTGTCCGCATTAGAAATCCAGGAGTTTATATTGGTTTTTTCCAATTGCTTAATCAAATTCATTTTATTTGACAAAGAATCCTGTATTGATTTTTCCTGTGCTGCCAA
>DATHPV010000110.1:0-3265 GCA_035483495.1 Puia sp. | reverse complement strand
AATACAAAGCAGCAATTTTAAATATCTCATGAGTTAAAATTATTGTTTAACAATTGGGCAACGCAAATAAACTATTATAATTCCATTTTATCTTATTATATCTTAGATAATTGAGCAAAAACCCTTAGTTCCAAAAGGTTTAATGTTCTTTAAAATAGAAGAGCCAGGTCTTTAACCTGGCTCTCAAATCTATAAACCTTCTACAGCTATTCTTTTAAATTACTTAGTGCCAGTACAGCCCCCGGTTTTAATGCTTTGTTGTATATCCTTATCTCATCTATAACGCCATTAAAATAATACGGGAACGCTGGATTTTCATGTTTTCCTATAAACAAATCGTTGGTATTTGGCGTAAATGCGGTGGTTATATTTAAACTTTCCTTAAGCTGACCATTGATATAAAATTTTGCCGTGGTACCATCATACGTATAAGTCAGATAATACCATGTACCAGTTTTAATAATAACAGAGTCAGCCCACGCTCCGGCTCCATTTCCATCTCCATAAACCCCTAAAAAAGTTTCATTGTTTATATTTGTAGGTGGAACACCGCAATTAGATGAATAGTCATAAAACTCCATGCCATAAAACCCGTTGACATAATATGGATACCCTTTTGAAAACACCTGATTTCCGTCACAAGATCCCGTGTAAAACCCGTTCACCTTTATTATTGCAAATAAAGATATATTAACCGGATTAAGAGAAGACGCGTTTTTTACTGTCATATAACTTGATGTACCATCAAATAAGTATGCATTGTTCGCATTACCAAATCTATCGGTTGTCATCGTAGCACTGTTGAGCACTATATCATTGTGCAATCCACTGCTGTCTTTTAATGTGCCTCCGTTAAAATTAAGGTATTCAACCAATCCGTCAGTTAAGTCATAAACAGTGTCTTTGGTGATGATGGTATCTGTTATTACATCTGTGGTTGTATCATGTTGATTCTCAGTCTTAGTGCAGGATAATACTGTGGAGCTCAATGAAACCAGAAGAATGAAGAGTATTAATACTGTACCAAATAGGGATTTTAGAACCTTCATATTGTCAATTTAAATTATTAGCAAATGAAAAAAAATTACAAGTTCTTTTACCAGAATTCAATTATTTAATAACAACTGTATCAACTATATGAACCGTATCTCTCACAATGACAGTAGTAGTATCGGCAACAATTTTTGTTTTTGTACATGAAGAAACGGGAGTGGTTACAATCAGCATAACGACATAAATAGCCGGAATACAAAGCAGCAATTTTAAATATCTCATGAGTTAAAATTATTGTTTAACAATTGGACAACGCAAATAAACTATTATAATTTCATTTTAACTTATAAAAATTTCAACGATTAGGTAAAAACCCTTAGTCCCACAAGCGTTTGTTGATATTAATCAAATAAAGATTGCTTAACATAGGGCTTTTTCAAAACTATTCCGCCCATCTTTTTTGAAATCCATAAGGACAGTGCCTGCAGCCACTCCGGCAACAATATCCGCGAGACAGAAGATATAATTCAGTAAATACCCGATATTCTCCTTCTTTGTAATAGTGTATGCCTTCTATTAAATCGCCTCCTCTGCCTGGAAAAGGATATTCTTTTTCCTGCGCCATCAGCTGATCCAATTGAGTAAGGCAGTTATTACAAAGGCAGTTAAAGAATGTTTTTGTGAGATAAGATTTCGTTTCATTACTCAATTTTATCTGTGAACAGGCGCAAGCCGAAATGTTTTCAGCATTACAGTTGAATTGCATTTTACACCGCGGACATAATTTGATTTTACCATCCATATTACTGATATCCTTTTGCCTGTAATGCAAATAATTCCGAATATTTTCCTTTCAGATCTATTAATTCCTGATGGGTTCCGCTTTCAATCAGCTCGCCCAGTTGTAAAACAAGGATCCGATCAGCCATCCTGACGGTCGAGAATCTGTGAGAAATCAATACAGCTGTTTTACCTTTTGTAAGCGCGGCGAATCGCTGAAACACTTCGTATTCCGCGCGTGCATCCAGCGCAGAAGTGGGTTCATCAAGAATCAATACCTGGGCCTGCCGCATATATGCTCTTGCCAGGGCCACTTTCTGCCATTCCCCACCGGAAAGCTCAACTCCTTCCTCAAATCTCTTCCCCAACATCTGTTCGTATCCCGCCGGCAACCGGCTTACCAATCCTGAAGCCAGACTTTGTTCCGCCGCAGATACAATCAGCGGAACATTTTCCTTTTGCGAAATATTCCCAACTGCAATATTATCAGAAACCCGCATTTGATACCGAAGATAGTCCTGAAAAATAATACCGATATTCTGCCGGAGGCTAACGACATCGTACAAGCGCAGATCCACTCCGTCTAATAAAATTTTCCCTTCTGTTGGTTCGTAGAGCCTCGCCAGTAATTTTACAAGCGTAGTTTTGCCAGCGCCGTTCTCACCAACCAGGGCGATTTTCTCGCCTGCCTTCAGTGTGAAATTCAAATGTCTTGTCGCCCATTTCTCTGCGCGCTGATAGCGGAACCCAACGTCCTGAAATTCAAAACCTGTGAGAATCGGGCTGGGAAAAGGAAGAGAATTTTGAGACGTCTTAATAGAGGGTTGGATATCGAAGAATTCGAAAAAATCGCTGAGATAAATAGCGCCCTGGGATACTGCCGTAAACCGCGTGAGCACTGATTCCATTAAAGATTTCAGTTGACGGAAAGTACCGGCCAAAAAAGTGAGTTGGCCGATACTGATTTTGCCTGAAATGGTTTCAAGTATAATATAAACGTATGCGCCGTAATAACCGAGACTTCCGAGCAAAGTAAAACCCGAACCCCAGAGTGACCTGTTAATAGAAATGCGGCGGTTACTGAAATAAAATTTATTGGCAAGTGCCTCAAACTTTCCAATGATAAAACCCGAGAGGTCAAAAATTTTAACTTCTTTGGCTGTTTCATCGCTTGCTCCCAGATATCGCAGATAATCCAACTCGCGGCGTTCAGGCGTTTGCCGGCGGTTAAGTGCGTAGGTCTGATCGTTGAAATATGATTCACCAATAAAAGAAGGAATAATTGTAATGAATAATAAGGCGATAAGCCAGGGATTAAACAGAATAAGTCCGGCAGCCAGGAATCCCATCGTTATTAGATCCTGCACCTGACTTAAAACCTGCGACAGCAAAATAGTACGTCCGGTGGTCTGTTGTCTTGCACGCTCGAGTTTGTCGTAAAAAACGGGATCTTCAAACTGTTCCAAATCCAGTATGGCAGCATGTTTCATAA
>DATHPV010000109.1:0-7364 GCA_035483495.1 Puia sp. | reverse complement strand
TTGAAGCAGGCTGTTTCATCCCATGGTGGTGAAATACTAAACGACTATGGCGACGGGAGTCTATGCGTTTTTGCCAGTGCCACCCAGGCTGTCCTTTGTGCTATCGCCGTGCAGCAGCAATTGCAGACAGAGCCAAAAGTTCCTCTGCGTATTGGGTTACATATCGGGGAAATATTTTTTGAAGACGGAAAGCCGTTCGGAGACGGCGTGAATGTGGCGTCCAGAATTCAGTCACTTGGAATTGCGAACTCCGTTCTTATTTCTGCTGAAATAAACAATAAAATTAAAAATCAACCGGAATTCAAAACTGTTTCTGTCGGTCGGTTTCATTTCAAGAATGTAGACGAACCGATAGAAGTATTTGCGCTTTCCAACGAAGGGTTCGCCGTGCCGGACAAAAATAAAATGGAAGGAAAACTGCAGGAGAAAAAACCCGCAGGCAGAAAATGGATCCTTCCACTCGCGGTTTTGTTATTACTGGCTCTTTCCTTTTTGGTCTTTGAAAATGTTTTCCGTGTTTCCCGGTTCACAGAAGGAGATAAAACAATTGCAGTTTTACCTTTTGAAAACCTGGGCATGCACGATACGGATGAATATATCTCAGATGGTATTACACAGGATATCATAAAGAATCTTTCTAAAATAGCTTCTTTAAATAAAGTGATCGGATGGTTTTCCGTCAGGAAGTTTAAGAAAACAAAAGAAACCCTGAAAGAAGTGGCCGATGAGTTGGGCGTGGCTGCTGTTCTTTCAGGCAGTCTGGAGCAACATGCAGACAAGATCCATATTATTGCGGAGCTGACCGAAGTAAATACCAATAAACGCTTGTGGGGCGATGATTTTGAATATAACAGCAAGGATATTTTATCAATCCAGTCGATGGTCGTAGGAGAAATTGTCAACGCACTAAAAGCAAAAGTTACACCACAGGAAAAAAATGGCATTGCGAAACAGTACACGGAAAATGTAGATGCTTATAAGTATTATTTAAAAGGGCGAAATTTTTGGAATCACAGGGGTATAGCGGATTTTGACAGTGCAGAGGCCAATTTTAAAGAGGCAATCAAACTGGACCCGGGTTATGCGCTGGCATATGCAGGTATCGCAGATTGTTATACTTATAATCAGAACGGTATGATGAGCCAGCTCGAAGCGATTCCTATTGCAAGAGAATTTGCCGATAAGGCATTGGCACTAGACAGTAATTTAAGCGAGGGCTATACATCGTTAGGATTCATTCAGTATAATTTTGATTATGAATGGGAGAAATCCAAGAAAACCCTCGAACGGGCCATAGAACTGGAACCGGGTAATCCTACCGCTCATTTTTATTACGGCAATGTGTTGCAGTACAGCGGAAATACCGATGCCGGATTAAAAGAAAATGAAAAAGCAGTTGAGCTAAATCCGTTGGGATGGGCAGAAAACTGGGTACTCGGTCGAAATTGCTACTTCGCAGGTTTAAATGATAAAGCAATTATTCAATTTAAGAAAGCATTTAAAAATGCACCTGGTCAGGCGGAAGTTACTGCCTGGTCATTAGGGCTTGCCTACTTTCACAAAAAAATGTATAAAGAGGCCAGAGAAGAATTTGATAAAATTACTTACACAGATCATAAAAATCCAATCGACCATTATTTTGCCATGCAGAGTTTAGGATACGCGTTGTTGGGTGACACATTAAAGGCAAAGGATTTGTTGCAAAAAACCCTGGATGAAAAAAGAAAAAATTGGGTGTCACCTTATGTATTGAGCAGGATTTATGTCGCTATGGGCAACTATCCCCATGCATTGGATCTGCTTGAAAAATCTTATGAAATCCGCGACCTGCATCTTTCCTATATTAAAGCTGATCCCGAGTTAACCCCGATCAAAAATGTACCCCGTTTCAAAGAGATCCTGAAAAAAATGAATTTAGGCGAATGATCTTGAAGGACCACGTTATTCCTGCAGTCTTTTTACCCGGCAAATCAGGCTTTCTTTTAATGTGGTAGGATTGTTGCATAATTTTATTCAACTCCGGTATAAATCAACGGAACGAACAAACTATGGATAAAGTACAAAAACTCGAATTAATGGATAAGGTTCAGCGCGAACTAAAAGATCTCGAACAAAGTCAAACCGCTGTCCTTAAAAAAGTTTCGCAGATTGCTGCACACAATATTACGCTGAGTGTGGAACTTTTAGATCAGACACTTCCGGACCTTCAGGAAACCATGGATGCAAATGTGGTGGCCATTTCTGCACTTTCGGAAGCTTTTGAAGAATACAGGAATAAGTTTTTCAACGACAATAAAATGGGCACACAGCTGGATCCTACTGCCTAACTACCATTTATTCATTACTTGTCAGTTTTTCCATGAATCTCTGAATAAAACCCTTTTCAGCAGGAGAGCCGGTCAGTCTGAGCGCGCCGGCGAAATATTCTTTTGCTAAAACGAAATTTCCTTCATTAAAATAAATTCTTCCGAGACTGGCATGGAGAAGATAATACTGGTTGAAAAATGGCGCTGCCTCCAGTTTATGAATTATGTCAAGCGCTTCTTTTTTAAGTCCTGCATAATATAACGCAATGGCATAATTCAATTCCACAAAGGGATTCGGATTAATTTTTAGCAGCAGTTCATAAAGTATGGTGATGGTTTTCCAGTCAGTGGTTGCAAAACTTTCAGCACTGCAATGCATTCCCGCGATGGAAGCTTCATAATGGTATGCTGAAATGTGTTCGCCCCCTGACAATTCTAACTGGACGAATGCCAGTTGTATAAGTTCTTTATTCCATAAACTCCTATCCTGCTCTTCCAGGTCCAGCAATTCATCATTGGTTCCAAATCGCGCTTTGAATCTTGATGCGTTGAAAAGCATCAAAGCATATAATGCGGATGTCTCTTTATTGCCAATCGCACTTTTCGACAGGGCACGCGTCATCAGTAACCCTTCTTCACATAGTTCTTCCCTTATCAAAACCTTTCCCCAGGAAGATTTATAGCCTTCATTAAAAATCAGGTAGAGTATTTTATGAACGATATGAATCCTCGATTCCAATTCTTCCGCACGGGGTTCAAAGAATAGAATTTTTTCAGTTTTTATTTTCTGTCTTACCCTGACCAGTAATTTATCAATGCCGTCTACTGTCATTCCCAGAATTTTTGCTATCGCCTCCACTTTCAGGTTAACGACGTATTTTAAAGTAATCACCACCTGTACTTTGGGAGAGAGATCAGGATGCGCGCAGGCAAACAATAAAATCAGTTGCTGATCATCCAAAGGAAATTTTGACAAAACAGGTTCATCGGCACGAACAGTTTCATCCACAAACAGGTTGCTGAATCTTTTGCTGGTTTCTATTTTATTGAGCGCCTTATTTTTGCAAACCCGAAAAAGCCAGGCTGCAGGATTCACGGGTAAACCATCTTTTTCCCAGGATATTATGGCGGCTGAAAAGGAGTCCTGCACGATGTCTTCTGCAGCCTGCAGGTCAATGGCATTTGAAAATCGAAGCAGGGAAGAAACCATTTTTCCAAAATGGCTTTTGTACAACTGATCTGCTGTTAACCGAACCTCATCCATCAAGAAGCGTATTGTTTATGGTCATTACGGGCCTCACTTCCAGGATCATTTTATCTTCCATTACCAGTGGGCAGGTCTGTGCAATGGAAGCCGCCTGTTCGATATTTTCGGCCTGCATGAATATATACCCGCTGATGCATTCTTTGGATTCGATAAATGGTCCATCGGAAAACACTTCGTCACGGTTTACATATTTCCCCGACATTACCAATGGCTCGCCACCCGTATAGTTTCCGGATTCAGCCAGCGACTCCACCCATTTCATCATTAAACGCATGTTCTTATAGCGCCCTTCTTCACCGATTTTCTTGAGCAGGTTTATGTCTTCCCTTACCAATAATAAAAATTTTTCCATAAAATAAAGTTAGTTAGTTTTTAATCTGTCGTTAATAGAGATCTTAATTCTAAAGACTGGCCTGCTTTCCTTTTCCGTACTAACTCTCCGGAATAAATAATTACCTGCTTCTATGTCCGGATTCAGGTTTCGCGATTGTCTCCATTTCATGAAACCAATTAATACCCTTTCTTCCCTGGTAAAAGATTGCCGGAGGACTATATCATTTTTCATTTTAGCGTTCCTTTCTCTTTACAGTTTTGGCCAGAAGTCTGAAGATTGGAAACTTGAAAAAATGCCGGTTGATCTGGAAACAGACTTCGCTTTGAGCGCTCTTCCTCCACACCTGCGCGATGCCGCCACCGTTTATTTACTGGATCCGGAGAAGGGCTATTACATTTCGCGGAAAGGAACGAATGGGTTTTGCGCATTTGTGGACCGTACCGACTGGGAGCGGGGCGAATTTATTCAGGATAATTATGCCGCTATCAGTTTCGACGAAGAAGGAGTAAAAACACATATGCCTGTTTACCTGGATGTGGCTGAAATGAGAGCCTCCGGGAAATATAGTCCGACGCAGATAAGGGATATAATCATAAAAAGAGTGAAGGACGGGAAATATAAAGCTCCTTCGCGCACAGGTGTATCTTATATGTTATCTCCACTTTTGCGCACACATCCGGGACCGGATGCACCAGGAATTGTCAATATGGTAATGCCCCATTATATGTTCTATGCCCCCAGGGTTGATAATAAAGACATTGGCGGGGAATGGGATGCGCATAGTCCTTTTGCCATAAACAGCGGTAAAGTTTTAGACAAGGAATATTCCATTTTTAATTTTATCATACTTCCTGCCGGCGATATGGAAAAAGCCAAAATCATAGAAGAGAACAAAGATCTTCTGAGACGATTGGGAGAATACAAACCTTTTCTCAAAGTCGATACAAACTCCGACAGTCATCAGCATTAGAAGATATCAGCTTCCATCTTTCGCTTTCCCCTTTTTTACAGTAAAATTGCTGTCCGAAACTTATTCAAATTAAGTTAATGGCGACCGCATGACTTCCAGACCTGACATTTTTAAAAAATTTTTAGATAATAAAAAACTTGGCGGAGTAAACTGTTTGATCTGGAAAGAAGGACAGGTTTTATATCTGAAAAGTTCCGGATACATGAATTTGGATACACATGAATTGATGAGCATGGATACGATTTTCAGAATCGCTTCTATGACAAAACCGGTTACTTCAGTACTCGCCATGATCTTGTATGAAGAAAAGAAATTAAATCTGCACGATCCCATCACGAAATGGTTTCCGCAATTCAGGAATATGAAGGTTCGAAAAAATCAGGACGGGGAAGACGAAGATGCAAACCGGCTCATTACTGTTCTTGATTTATTAACTCATCGGGCAGGTATTACCTATAGTGATTTTCAGAGAGGAAAACTGAGAGATGACTACCTGATGGTTTTAGGGGCCGACATTGATTCAGAACGCACGATTGAACAATGGATAAACGGATTGGCCGGTTTACCCCTGGTAAGTCAGCCGGGTGAACTGTTTAACTACGGCAAATCCACCGATTTATTGGGCATTCTCCTTTCAACCATCGAAGGAAAACCGCTGGGCAAACTGATGGAAGAAAAAATATTCAATCCATTGGACATGACAGATAGTTTTTTTGATGTTCCCAATGATAAAAGAAAAAGATGTGCCTCCAATATGGGTTACGACGAGTCAGGGAATTTAGTAAATCTTGAAACGGTTCCTTCAAAAATGGCTTTGAAAGAACGCCCCCCGGATTTAGAATTTGAAGCAGGCAGCGGGGGACTCTGGTCAACCATCGGTGACTATTTGAAATTTGCAAAACTTTTTGTAGAAAATGGAAGTTCAGATGGCATACAAATTTTAAAACCGGAATCGGTTCACTTCATGTGCTCCAACCAACTCACCGACTATCAAAGGGAACATTCAACATTACTGGGTTCAGCAATGTTCAGAGAACATTATGGCTTTGGCCTGGGCCTCGCCGTGGTAATGAAAGAAAGCAAATATGGATCAATGCCCTGTGCGGGCTCGGTTGGTTCTGTTGGCTGGCCGGGTGCTTATGGTGGATGGTGGTCGGCCGACCCGGTAAAAAAATCGATTTCCATATTTCTCACACATAGTATGACAGAATTAAAACAACTGGCGCAGGGTATCGGACTTGAATTATTCGAAGCAATTGATATTTTTTCGAACTATAGCAAAGAGATTACTTGACACACACCAATGAAATATAATGACATTATAAAACGAAGATTCCTGTAATTTAGGGATCTCATGCATGGCATTTTACCATTTTTACTGGCGATGATAGCAGCCATCGTGTTGCTGGAAATGCTGGCGACCAAACTCCGGGTGGCCTATCCGATCGTGCTGGTGGTGGCCGGATTGCTTATCAGTTTTATTCCAGGGCTCCCTGCGATCAGGGTGAACCCCGATCTGATCTTTTTCATTGTGCTGCCTCCGCTGTTATTTGAAGCTGCCTGGAATATTTCTTTCAAAGAAATGAAAAAATGGTACCGGATCATCGGCAGTTTCGCCTTCCTGGTTGTTTTATTTACGGCGCTGGCAGTAGCCATTGTGGCCAATTTATATATTCCCGGGTTCTCCATTGCACTGGGATTTTTATTGGGTGGCATTGTATCACCTCCGGATGCCGTGAGTGCTTCAGCCCTCACGAAATTTGTAAAAATACCCAAGTCGACTTCCACGATCCTTGAGGGAGAAAGCCTGCTGAACGACGCCTCATCTTTAATTATATTCCGGTTTGCATTGGTCGCCGTCGGAACCGGACAATTTATTTGGCAGCACGCGGCCCTCAGTTTTGTGTGCATGATCATCGGCGGTGTAGGCGCGGGATTGCTGCTTGGATGGTTTTTTGTGAAGATGCACAAGATCCTGCCAACAGATTCCTCTTCCGACGTAGCACTTACCATCATCGAACCTTATTTTATGTATTGGGTAGGTGAAGAAATTCATAGCTCGGGTGTACTGGCTGTTGTAGCCGGTGGCCTGTATATGTCGAACCGGAATATGTTTTTTCTGAACAGTACCAGCCGGATCATGGGATACAATGTGTGGGAGTCTTTTATTTTTATTCTGAACGGAATTGTTTTTCTGATCATTGGTCTGGACCTCCCTGAAATTGTGGAAGGCATCCGGTCGGAGGGCATTCCCCTGAGAACGGCTGTCGGATACGGTTTACTGGTGACGGCTGTGCTTATCCTCGCCAGGATGATCAGCTCTTATATAGCTATGCTGGCAACTTATCTATTCCGGCGCAGCGTATTGCCGGGAGGAAGATCCAGGAAACGGATATTACTCATTCCGCTGCTCCTGGGCTGGACGGGTATGCGCGGTGTAGTGTCGCTGGCCGCCGCACTGGCCATTCCCGTTACGCTGGACAACGG
>DATHPV010000108.1:0-3220 GCA_035483495.1 Puia sp. | reverse complement strand
AAGCATCCGTTACCCTATTCAAGTAGCCTTTATTCAGAACCCTGTGATGAAGCCGTATGGCAAAAGCGTCGAAACTACGCATGACCCATCCTTCAGATCAAATCATTAATCAATTAAACCTTACAAAATGAAAAAATCCCTATTTGCGCTTAGCCTTGGAATCATTTCCATTGCGGCGCTCAGTAACTGTGTATACGCGCAGTATTCTGAAAACCCTGTAGCCTTCAATGACTCAAAAAACTTTAAATCCTCCATTCGTAATCTGGCAGCTCTGGAAAGTCCGGCTTTCATGGGCACTTATATTCCTGATACGAAAAATATCAGCGCCAAAGCGATCAAAGATTTCCAGAGTCGTTTTAACGACGCCGGCAACACGCTGTGGTTTGCGGATGCCAATGGTTTTGTGTCCTATTTTGTTAAGAATGGATATGGAGACAGAGTTTATTACGACAAGAAAGGTCACTGGCAGTATTCACTGATTTTCTATGGTGAAGACAAACTCCCACACGACATCAGGGCTGTTGTCAGATCTACTTATTATGATTTAAATATTACCCTGGTGGAAGAAGTACAAACTACAGATGCCCTGGTCTATATTGTTCATCTCGAAGACAAATCAAATATTAAGATTTTGAAAGTGAGTCCGGAAGGTGAAATGGAAGTTATGCAGGACTTAACAAAGGAATAATATAATTAACCCTTACCCCTCTGCAACCTGTTGCCCCCGAAAGGGGGCAACTTTTTTTACGGTCATCAGTCATCGGTCATCGGTCATCGGTCAACGGGATATGTCTTACCTTTTCACGAAATATAATTTTATATGAGCCTTATTATTTTAGGACTGCTGATCCTTGTAGCAGGAATTGTGGCCCGACGTCATATGAGTACATTCAGTCCCTACGCCGTTTACCTGCGCGGGATTGGTTTTGTAATACTCCTGATTGGTATCCTTTCTTCCTGTATAGTGCAAATAGGTCCCGGAGAAGTTGGAGTACAGATATTATTCGGAAGTGTTCAAAATAACACACTGGCAAGCGGGCTTCATTTTATAAATCCACTTATTGATGTTCAGAGACTGGATATAAAAACAGAGAATTACACGATGAGTGCTGTACGGGATGAGGGTGCAAAAGAAGGTGATGATGCCATCAGAGTACTCACATCCGACGGTTTGGAAGTCGTGATGGACCTTACAGTTTTATATAAGGTTCTGCCTTCTTCGGCCCCTGATATTTTGCGAAGCACAGGTATTGATTATACAAATAAAATTGTACGTCCGCTCACGCGGACGATGATACGCGACAACGCAGTTTATTATGACGCTGTTTCTTTATATTCTACAAAGAGAGATGAATTCCAAACCCGAATCTTTAAAAGTATTGACGATGATTTTAGAAAACGGGGATTGCTATTGGAACAGCTTCTGATCCGCAATATTACTTTACCACAGGCGGTAAAGACAAGCATTGAGCAAAAAATTTCGGCCGAACAGGATGCACAAAAAATGCAATTCGTTTTGCAGAAGGAAAGGCAGGAAGCTGAACGTAAAAGAGTCGAAGCCCAGGGAATTTCAGATTACCAGCGGATTATCAGCGAAAGTCTAACAGACCGCCAGTTGCAATATGAAAGCATCAAAGCGCAACTCGAAGTGGCGAAATCCCCAAATGCGAAAGTGATCATCATTGGGAAACCAGGCTCCCAATTTATTTTAGATACTAAATAGGAATCGCACATTTCATTCATGGTTCCTCCTCAATGCTACCTGTATGAGTCCTCTTTGCCACCTCGGATTCCGAGGACCCAAAGAGGACCCAAAGAGGACCCAACGAGGAGAATCCGGGGAATAGAATATAGCCTAGTATTTATTGACTTGTCAGTTTATTATCGTGCAACCAATTCGCCATCAATTGGGGCCATGTTTTTACGGATTGGAGATCAGACCTGTATCCCATATTAAAACCATGATCTCCATGAGCAAGAATATGCGCTTCTACTGAAACCTTAGACTGACGATATTTTTCAAGAAGATTTACAACCGTTACTGAACAACAAGCATCATCGTTAGCTGCCAGTAAAAATGCAGAAGGCGCATCATGAGGTATGCTGTCTGGAATATTCAATGGTCCAGGATAAATCTGTATGATAAAATCAGGTTTCCCGTTTTGTCTGTCCACAGGGTCACCAGCTGAAGCATCGCCAATGCCGGAATTAAATGCAATGGCGTCAACAACTTCACCTCCGGCAGAAAATCCCATCATACCAAGTCTGCCTGTATCTATTTTCCACTCCTTTGCATGAGTACGAACCAGACGCATGGCCCGAAGGGCATCTTCTTTCGGCTGTTTATCCAGGGAATAAGGTGAATTGGGTTCCCGGGCCAGTCTGTATTTTAAGATAATGGCTGTAATACCAAGTTTATTGAGATATCGGGCAGGGTCTAACCCTTCAGCAGTAATTACGAGAAGGCGATGACCGCCACCGGGACAAATCAATACGGCCGTACCATTGGCGGTTCCTTCCGGCGGGAACAAAACGGTAATGGTGGGATTATGTATATTTTTTACCCAGTAATCTTTTGCCTCTTCCGGTTCATTCTTTCTATTTTCAAAACCGGGGGCACCGTTCTTCCACAGAGGTATCACCAGGGAATCCGACTCTGCCATTGAATTGCTGAGCCGGCAACTAAAACAAATGGCTAAAAATAACTGTAACTGAATTTTTCTGGAAATCATAATAGCCTATTCAATTTGTCTGGCAGTTTATTTTACAATGTATTCGTTATACTCGGGATGTCTTTTTAAATAAACAGCTACAAAGGGACAAAGGACCTTGGCCTTTATATGATTTTCTTTTGCCCATTCAAGACTAAAGTGCGCAAGTGCAGCAGCAATACCCCTCCCTTCTAAATTTTTCGGTACTTCTGTATGCATGAGCCATATAACACCCTCATGAATACGATATTGAAGGACAGCGATTTCGCCTTCTTCAAGTACCTCAAACTGACTCTGTTTCAAATTATTTGAAACCTGTATTTCCATGTGATGTCGGCTTATTGGCTTAAAAGTTAAGCATTTGTGAGCTTTCTGAAATAAAAAAATGGCAAATGGTTTGATTTCATAAAACCGATGAAATCCGCCTTATTGGCTTAAAAATTGAATTAGTGGATGTTTACAGCATTGAGAATGAGATAGGTTATTTTCTGTGTAAAAAGAGCAAAAAC
>DATHPV010000107.1:0-6777 GCA_035483495.1 Puia sp. | reverse complement strand
GCTTGTTTCATATCATCGGCGCTGAGGTGATCGTAGCTGTCCATATTGCTGTGATGAGTTCTGGAACCATATTCCATGGGATCCTGAATAAACTGAAACGCTGCCAACCCAACCGCATCAAATGAAAGATGATCTGTTCCTCCTGTATTTTGTAAAGTGAGCGTTGAAGCACCCAAGTCATTGAATGGCCTGAACCACTGTTCGAAAATTGGTTTAGCGGCTTCATTCCCCTGAAGATAAATACCACGGACTTTACCCGTACCATTATCCAGATTAAAGTAAACGGAGAGTTTGTCTCCCTCAGCATTGAATTTTTTTGTGGCAGTATCGGTAAAGTGATTTTTTACATAGTTTCTGGATCCATGAAGACCGGTTTCTTCACCTCCCCATAGTGCAATTCGTATTGTTCTGCGCGGTTTTACACCCACTGCTTTCAGAATGCGAACCACTTCCATCATTACTGCGGAACCTGCTGCATTGTCCGTTGCTCCAGTCGATCCCTGCCATGAATCCAGGTGACCCCCCAGCATGACTAATTGGTCTTTGAGTTTGTTGTCGGTTCCTGGTATTTCAGCAACTACATTATAACCCTGCTGATCATCCGGAAAAATTTTGGCACTCAGTTCCAAATCAATAGATACCGGAATCTGATGCTCTAATAATCTTTGAATCGTCATGAAATGTTCGTAGGCAACTGAAATATCATTGAGTCCGGCAACCATATCCGAATTATAAGGAATTCCATTCTGTACGAAAACTGTTCCGTCGGAATTACGAGGACTTGTAGTCAGAATGCCTAAAGCTCCTTCCTGTTCGGCCATATTCTTGGTTAAAGTAAGTAAACGGGCAGCAGCAGCGAATGAGGCAAATTGGTTGTTCCGGGTAACGGGAGCTTTGGGATCAAAAGCAGCCATTTTAACCAGTTCAGAATCCGTATATCTGGTGCCATCAGGTTTAAAACCCAGCAAGAGCGTATCATTCCTCTTAAGCAGTAAAATTTTATCCTTCAATTTGCCCTGATAGGCAGGAAGACCTGAAGAATCTTTAACATCTATTAATACAACCTGAGCATGCGTTAAACCATTGGTTCCCTTCGAAAAAGTTTTGGGAAATCCTATCAATGGTTCATAATAAGGAGAAGTCATCGCCAAATAATATTTCTCCAATTCCCAGCCTTTACCCCATTTGCCCCACGCCTCCAGTTTTGCATTCGTCAGTCCCCAGGACCCAAGTTCTGTCTTAGCCCAATTGGCTGCTTTGAAATATCCGGGCGATTGCATGAGTCGCGGACCATTTGCATCGGTCAGGTTAAATACAATTTCCATAACCTGAGAGTGGTTGAGACCTTCTTCCCTGATTTTTGCCATCATGGACATATCCACATTTTCATTTTGCGCGAATACGCCAGCGGCAATGAATAATAGCGGTATAAGAATTCTTATTCTCATGTGTTGTTTATTTATGTGACGAATGTATTATGCGTGTCTCTTTTCAAAGACAAATATTATATGAGCGGAAAGCTAAAAATAAAAAATCCGGCTTTTTGTATTATTCACCTGCAGTTCCTGAAAAATGCAGGCTATCCTTGAGTTCGCCACATTCTCCATTGGATTTATTATCAGAGGGAGTATTATTTTTGTAAGGATTTACAATCTCATTAGAGGCACTCAGCCAGTCTCCCGCAGTAGAATCGGCAAAAGCTGTGGGACAACTCATATGATATATAACACTTCCGTCATATCTAACGACTCTTATCAGGGAATATAAATCAGCCGTTATCATATTGAATTCCCTTCTCTTTAATTCCATGGTTTTTTCCCCTGTCATCCCAAGAATTTCTCCGGGAATTGATTGGGCCAGACTCTCAGCCGTCTGAACAATGGAAGTATCGGCTTTAAACTGGTCAAAACGTATACTGTCGATAGAAGTCTTTAATTTCATGGCTGCCGCATTGACCGTGGAACTGTCATTTTTTGCCAATAGATTGGTTAATGTAAAATAGTCCTTCAGGACATCCTCAAAAGAGCGGTTAAATGCAGAAGTTTTGGAACCGATTGCAAGGGGTTGGTCTCTGTCTTCAGGTTTTGCGTTTGCGGAACTACTCTTGTGAAGTACGAGATAGGTAATACCGAGGGCCAAAACTAAAACAATAATCAACAGGAGGGCCTTCCTCATAATAGAATTTAATCAAAGATAATTCTAATTGCATTTGCTTTATTTTTGCGCGTTTGAAATAATCACGTTTATTATATGCTGGCAGGTTTTCAGAATTTGACTTTTGAGTTTGGAGCACGTGTGATACTGGAAGATGCCACCTGGCATATACAACCCGGGGAACATATCGGATTGATCGGATACAATGGAACCGGCAAATCGACACTTCTGAAATTATTAGCCGGGGAATACACTCCAACTGGAGGCACGGTTGAACGCAGCAGAAACACCAGTATCGGATATCTTCATCAGGACCTGCTCAGTTTTGACACCAATGACAGCATACTGAAAGTCGCCATGGGTGCTTTTGACAAAGTCCTGACATTGGAACAGGAATTAGAAGACCTGGTTCATGAAATGGAGAAAGAGGAAAAAGCCGGCAGATCTCAATCAGAACAATTGTTGACAACGTATACCGACAAACTCCATGAAATGGATCTGCTGGATGGATATAATATTCACCACAAAACAGAAGAGGTATTACAAGGACTTGGTTTTGCAAATGCACATCTGAACAGACCTTATCGCGAGTTTAGTGGCGGCTGGCGGATGCGTGTGTTGCTGGCTAAAATGATTCTTCAAAAACCGGATCTGCTTCTGTTGGATGAACCCACTAATCACCTGGATCTTCCATCTATAGAATGGCTTGAAAAATATTTAAAGAATTACCAGGGGTCGGTGGTTATTGTCAGTCATGACAAATTTTTCCTGGACAGAATGGTTGATAAAATTGTTGAACTCTATCAGCAGGATCTTCATTTCTACAGCGGAAATTATTCCTTCTATGAAAGAGAAAAAGAAATGCGGATCACTATTCAGCAAAAGGCTTACGAAAACCAGAAAGACTATATCAAACAACAGGAAAGGTTTATAGAACGTTTCAAGGCCAAAGCAAGTAAAGCTGCAGCCGCTCAATCAGCCCTGAAACGACTGGATAAAATAGAACGTCTGGAGAATGTTGAAATGGAAAGACCCGACATGCGCATTCAATTCAGAATCGACAGACCTCCGGGCAAAGTTCTAGTGCATTTAAAAGACATTAGTAAAAGTTTCGGAGATAACCATATTATTCAACACGCAGAAGCAGAGATAGAAAGAGGTGATAAGATTGCATTGATCGGTGCCAATGGAAAAGGTAAGTCAACCGTATTACGTATTGTTGCAGGAACGGAATCTTTCACGGGCGAACGAATTTGGGGTCATCATGTAGATGCAAGTTTTTACGCCCAGCATCAGCTGGAATCATTAAATCTGAATGACACAGTGCTGGAGGAAATGAAACAGGCGGGATCAGGGAAAAATGATCTGGAACTGAGATCTCTTCTGGGATGCTTTCTATTTTCAGGGGATGACGTGGAGAAAAAAGTGAAAGTGCTCAGTGGTGGAGAAAAAGCCAGAGTGGCGCTGGCTAAGACAATTGCAGGGAAAGCAAACTTTCTTCTGCTTGATGAACCTACCAACCATTTGGATATCCATTCCTGTGAATTGCTGGCAGAAGCATTGAATAAATATGAAGGCAGTTATATACTGGTAAGTCACGACCGTTATTTTATTTCTAAAACAGCCAACAAGATCTGGGAAATTGAAGACGGCCGGATCAAAGTTTTCAAGGGAACTTATGATGAATGGGTTGAATGGAATAAAAGGATGAGCGCACAGTCCAAACCTTCAACCGGCAAACCTAAAATTGAAAAACCAGTTCAGGAAATGGCGAAGGCACCTATAGTAAATCAACCAGTTAATAAGGAAGCAAAAAAACAACTTCAGAAACAACAAAAACTGGTAGAGCAACTCGACATCGATATTCAACGTCTACAATCTGAAAGTAACAGGCTTGAGCTTCAATTGTCTGCTCCGGAAATTTACGCAGACCGTCAGAAATTTCTGGTTGCTGAATCGGAGTATAAAAAGGCAGCACTCAGTTTAACTGTAGCCAGGCAAAACTATGAAACTGCGCTCGAAAAACTTATTGAAATGGAAGAAGAAGGCTGACGATCTGTATCCTGACTCTAAAACTTTTTAAATTGAGAATTATAGATTAATATTAAATACAAATTCTATCTATATCAATTTTCAAATTTCTAACAGTTCAATTTTTAAAATACTAACAGTCCGTACCCTATTTATCACTTGTTACTTGACTATTGCCTTTGTCGTCGGATCGCAAGGTCAGGATTCTCCAGTAAATAAAAGACCAAAAATCGGACTTACGCTAAGTGGTGGAGGTGCAAAGGGACTTGCACATATTGGCATTCTGAAGGCTATTGATTCGGCCGGACTTTCAATTGATTATTTGACAGGTACAAGCATGGGCAGCATCATAGGATCGATGTATGCAGCCGGTTATTCAGCGGATTCTATTTTAAGTATTGCGCGCCATATTCACTGGGATCAATTGCTATCCAATCAAAGTTCTCTTCGTGGAATTATCATGGAGGAAAAAGATGAATATGGCAAATACGATATTGAATTACCATGGGTAAATAATTTTTTCAGGATTTCAACAGGCGTTCTGGAAGGTCAGGAGTTATGGCTGAAATTCTCTGAACTCCTTTTTCCAGTTTATAAAATAAAGAATTTCGATTCGCTGGATATTCCATTCAGATGTGTTGCTACTGATATATCAACAGGTCAGGCGGTGGTTTTGGATAGTGGAGAAATCGTAAATGCAGTACGTGCGAGCATGGCCATACCCTCTGTATTTACGGCAGTGGATTATAATGGCAAACTGCTGGTAGATGGAGGAATTGTTCGAAATTTTCCAGTGAAAGACGTCCGGGAAATGGGGGCACAATTTGTAATTGGCAGTAATGTAACAGCCAGCCTGTTGCCCGCAAACAAAGTGAACAATGCTCTTCAGGTGCTTTTACAAGTAGCTTTTTTCCGGGAAGCTGAAGATACCAAGCTCGAGGTTCCCCTTTGTAATATTTACGTTCAAACACCCCTGGAAAAATACAGCATGGCCACTTTTTCGCAGGCAGATGAAATTATTGAAGCCGGACTCGAAGAAGGAAGAAAATTATATCCGCAATTGAAGAGACTTGCGGACTCCTTAAAAGGCCTTTACGGTGACACAGCTGTTTTTAAACAGTTGCCCGAAATTCATAGTGTAAAAATTTCATCCTATGAAGTGAGAGGATTGAATTTCACAAAGCAGGATTTTTTTATTCACACCATGGGGCTGCTTACCAATCATGTATATACGCCAGACATGTTGGCCTTTATGGTGCGACGAGCGGGTGGCACGAGATATTATACCAGAATTACTTACCACCTCGATCCACAACCAGATCAATCAGCGAAAATCGTATTTGATGTGCTTGAAAGCCCGCTTACATTTGCGAAATTGTCACTGCATTATAATCAGTTTAGCGGCATCAGTGCCATTTTAAATTTAACGTCCAGGGATTTTTTCACACCCAACAGCAGAAGTTTGGTTACACTGAATATCGGTGAAAATTTCAAAGTGAAAGCCGAACATCTTCAATACCTGGGGCGGGGCAGGAAATTTGCGTTAGTTTTATCAACTCAGTTTGATCAGCTGAATATCACAACATACCGTGATACAAAAGAAGCCGGAATTTATACTCAGAATTATTACGTGCTGGATGGCAAACTTGGATACTCTACCAATCGGGACGTTACGATTGGTTTTGGAACCAGATTTGAATGGACACGCTTTAATCCTTCTATCACGTCTGCCGTAGAATTTAATGGAACTGATGATTTTCCTACCAGCTATGTTTTTTTTAAACAAAATTCTCTGGACAGACCTGTTTATCCAAAAAGAGGAATAAAGACAGAAATAGAGGGAGCCTGGGTATATACTCAAAATCCCAACATTCAATTACATACCAACACACATGACGAGGATACAGTACTTGCCAATACGCCTTATCCCAGGATCACATTTCATTTTGAAAGCTATGCGCCTTTGTCGGAAAAAAGTACTTTATTATTTTTAGTGCAGTCGGGAATGAACTTCCAAACAGGAAATATTATGAATCAATTTTCTATCGGAGGTCTCACTAAAAGCTTTCACAATCAGATTACTTTTGCCGGTTTAAGGGAAGGATCTTATTATTCATCAAGCCTCGCTGCTCTGCAGGCCGGATTCCGTTACAATATGTACGGGAATCTTTACCTGACCGGTAAAGCAAACGTACTATTCAGCAACTTTGTCAATAACGGTAATAAATTTTATGATACACCTGATTTTTTATCGGGTTATGCATTAACATTTACATATAATTTCGTACTGGGACCTCTGGAATTGAGTGCCATGTATTGCGACCAGTGGAAAAGAGTCATGGGCTATGTGAATATTGGGATACCATTCTAAATATTTGTATGCTGACTAAATCAATAATGAGGAACCGTGAGATTGTGGAAATGTGTTAATATGTAATATTTTCATAAGTTCATTTTTTCACGTTATGCATAAAGCTGCAAATATCAAGGGTTTGGTATAAGATTTATAAGCTCAAGTATTTCCTTTTCTTTGGCGATAGCTTTCGCCTGAATTATTTTTCCTTCGTTTAGTTTGGTTATGATATTCTTATC
>DATHPV010000106.1:0-2033 GCA_035483495.1 Puia sp. | reverse complement strand
CAGCGCATTGCTGGCTTATTGCAAACTCGGTGAAGCAGTAACTTTTCCGGCGGGCAGCATGCAGTATTTTACGGATAGTTTAAAACAACTCGCGGTAGATCATGGAATGCCATCCGATATTTTAGAGAACTCAATTGCGTTCAGCGATACCGTCGCATCCGCTATTATGATGTGGAGCAGGCATGACAATTATTTACAAACAAGAGGTGCAACAGAATACGAAGTGAAGGATTCTCCGGGACGATGGGTTCCCACGCCACCTGCTTACTCTTCAGCAGCAGAACCTCACTGGAGGGAAATTCGCAGTATTGTAATAGACAGCGTAAGTCAGTTTATGCCGGAACCTCCTTATCCATTTAATGTTACAGACAAGAATAACAACTATTATAAAGAAGTAAAATTAATAGAAAAAACCGGCGACAGCTTAACAGAAGAACAGACCTGGATAGCCGATTTCTGGGACGACAACCCATTTAAATTAAATGTATCCGGACACCTGATGTTTGGTACAAAAAAGTTTTCCCCTCCCGGTCACTGGATGGGCGTTGTGGGTATAGCTGCTCAGAAATCAGGAGCAGATTTCGACAAGACAGTTTATGCATACGCAAAAACGGCTGTGGCTTTGTTTGACGGATTCATCCAATGCTGGAATATAAAATACACCTATAATACACTCAGGCCGGAAACCGCCATTAATAAATACTTTGATCCAAACTGGAGACCACATCTTCAAACTCCGCCATTCCCTGAATATACCTGTGGTCACTGCACCATTTCAGCCGCCGCTTCAGAAGCATTAACAAGTATATTCGGAGACAATTTTGCATTCACAGACTCAACGGAACTGGAATTCGGAATAAAAAGCAGGTCATTTAGATCTTTCAGAGATGCTGCCTGGGAAACGCAACAGTCCAGATTTTTCGGAGGAATTCACTATCAGTATTCCTGTGTCAGAAGTAATGCAATGGGAACAAAACTGGGAAGTTTTATTGTAGACAAGCTGAAGATGACAAAATAATTCTTCCGAAAGAAATATTTATCAGTCGTTTAAGAGCTGCACGATATCGGATTCAAGTTTTGGTATATTTTCTTTATTGGTTGCATCATAAAATCCTCTGATTCTTCTTTTTTTATCTAACAAAGCGACATATTGGGTATGAATAAAACTGGAATTTCCTGAATCCACGGCAGCCAACAGGTAATCGCGGCTGGCGCTTGTATAAAGAGCATTCTTATCGCCCGTTAAGAATTCCCAACCCGGCGCAGTTGCGCCGTATCGTTTCGCATATTTATTTAAAACGGAAACTGAATCTCTTTCCGGATCTACCGTGTGCGACAAAATCACAAATCGGGTATCACCTTTGAATTTTTCAAATAAACCCTTAAGATTTTCATTCATAACAGGACAGATCGAGGGACAAGAAGTAAAAAAATATTCCACCAACGTAACTTTATCTGCAACTGTTTTTTCACTTATCTGCCTTCCCTCCTGGTTGGTAAATGAAAACGAACCTGCAATATGACCGGGATCCCCGAGTACCGGTAGTGTGTTTTTATTACTGAACGCAATGGATATAAGCAAAATCAGACCAATAACAGAAATTGCCAGAATTGTAATCGCAGCTATTTTGGCAGAAATACTTATTTTAAATCTTTTACCTTTCTTCATATCACAGTTTTGAATAGGTTAAGGTGTTTGAAATTTAACTCTTCCTATTATTTAAAAAAGATCGCGAATACCAATTTCGCAAAAAAAGGTGTGCCCGACGTATAGTTTATGTCATCTACAGGAGCAGATTCATTTTTTAATCGGGATGTAACTTCAAATTGCTCCTCTCTCCAGGAGGTGTTAAAGAGGTTTTGAATTTCTATTCCGAATTCATATTTCTTCTTCGTATAAAATGCTGTCAGATCTGTCACGAAATATCCTTTTGCCACCAAAGAATTATTTTCATTAGCAGGACGGTCCTTCATATACCGATAGCTGATCGCTCCGTTAAATCCGTTTGCAAATTTATAATTAAGTCCACCGG
>DATHPV010000105.1:0-2531 GCA_035483495.1 Puia sp. | reverse complement strand
CGTCAAGAATGCTACCTTCCAGTACACGAACTAACTTGGCCTGTGCAAATGGCTCCCTTTGGTAATGAAGTCCGCGAATGACTCCGTAAAGTGAAAAGGATTGATTATCCTGTATGAATTCAGCAAAAATTCCATTGTCATTAAACAGTTGTTTGTTGTAGGACTCAAAAAAGAATCCACGTTGATCGGGGTAAACATTCGGTTCGAAAATAACAATCCCGTTTATAAAGTTTTCCGTAAATGGCATTATTTAGCGTATTGTTTTTCATAATAACTTTTGTATTCCCCAGACGTTATTTGTTCCACCCATTTTTCGTTTGCCAGGTACCAGTCAACAGTTTTCTCCAATCCTTCCTTAAATTGGAGCGAAGGCATCCACCCCAACTCTCTGCTTAGTTTTCCCGAGTCGACAGCATAACGCATATCATGTCCGGGCCTGTCTGTAACAAATTGGATGAGCTTTGCCGAATCTCCGGGCTTGCGTCCCAGTTTCCCATCCATTATTTCACATAATAAGTGTACGAGGTCAATATTTTTCCATTCATTAAATCCTCCAATATTATATTTGTCACCTGTTTTTCCTTTATGAAATATAAGATCAATCGCTTTCACATGATCATTTACATATAACCAGTCGCGAATATTCTCACCTTTCCCATATACCGGTAGCGGCCGGTTTCCCTTAATATTTATTATCATCAATGGAATCAGTTTTTCCGGAAAATGATAGGATCCATAATTGTTAGAACAATTGGATATGATGACTGGTAAGCCATAAGTATGGTGATAGGCCATTACAAAATGGTCGGATGATGCTTTTGAAGCGGAATAGGGTGAACGGGGATCATACGGAGTAGTTTCAGTAAAATATCCTTCTTTTCCAAGAGATCCATATACCTCGTCCGTTGAAACATGGTAAAAAAGTTTTTGATCCCAATTATTATTCCATCTGTTGCGACAAACATTCAAAAGGGTGCAGGTTCCCACCACATTAGTTTTAACAAAGGCCAATGGATCGGTAATGGAACGATCCACATGACTTTCAGCAGCCAGATGAATGACCGCGTCAAATGCATATTTATCAAATAACGAAAAAATAAATTCCTGATTGGTTATATCGCCTTTTACAAAAAGATAATTTGGCAGGGATTCAACATCTCTCAGATTTTCCAGGTTTCCGGCATATGTTAATGCGTCGAGATTAACGATCAGGTAGTCTGGATATTTATTGACAAACAATCTTACAAGATGTGAACCTATAAATCCCGCACCTCCGGTTATTAAGATTTTTTTTTTGGGCGAATTCATATTGTTTTTAATATGCGGGTAATGATTCGGGAATCGAATCCCGTTTCAGGTTTCCTACAAACTATTAAATTCTTTCGGTTGTTTAAACCATTCTTCAGGGGGAAGAGATTTAAAATATTCATACGTAATTTTCAGCCCTTCTTTTCGGCTGACTTTTGGCTCCCAGCCTAATATTTTTTCTGCTTTGCTGATATCCGGTTTTCTTTGTTTTGGATCATCTGCCGGCAAAGGTTTATAAATTATTTTGTGATTTGAGCCTGCCAGTGCAATCACTTCTTCAGCAAATTCTTTCAGGGAAATTTCTGAAGGGTTTCCGATGTTCACTGGTAGGGAATAATCACTTAACAGCAGGCGATAAATGCCTTCAATCAAATCATCCACATAACAAAATGATCGGGTCTGACTTCCGTCACCGAATACAGTCAAATCCTCTCCACGCAAAGCCTGTCCTATAAAAGCCGGGAGGGCACGGCCGTCATTCAGACGCATGCGTGGACCATATGTATTGAAAATTCTAACGATTCGTGTTTCCAGTTTGTGAAAACTGTGGTATGCCATCGTTATGGCTTCCTGGAATCTTTTTGCTTCATCATATACGCCGCGCGGACCCACAGGGTTTACATTTCCCCAGTACTCTTCAGGTTGGGGATGTACCAATGGATCTCCATATATTTCTGAAGTGGACGCAACTAATATTCGGGCACCCTTTGACTTTGCAAGTCCAAGACAGTGATGAGTGCCAAGCGATCCTACTTTCAAAGTCTGAATGGGGATTTTTAAATAATCAATCGGACTGGCTGGTGATGCAAAATGCAGAATATAATGGAGTGGGCCGGGTACGTGAATATACTTGCTTACATCCTGATGATAGAATTCAAATTCTTCAAGTTTAAAAAGATGTTGGATATTTTTTAGATCACCGGTTATAAGGTTGTCCATTCCGGTCACGTGATATCCCTCTTTGATAAATCTATCACAAAGATGAGAACCTAAAAACCCTGCTGCTCCTGTTATGAGTACCCTCTTTTTACTCATACGATATTTTTACGATAATAACCGTTTGCAGGAATCGAAGCGTCCCGGCCGATACTTTCATAGTAAAATCCGAGGTTGCCTATTGCATTCACATCGAATAAATTTCGACCGTCAAAAATTACCTTATTTTTCATTGAAGTTACCATTTTCAAAAAATTGGGTGTTCGAAATTCATTCCATTCAGTTGC
>DATHPV010000104.1:0-6663 GCA_035483495.1 Puia sp. | reverse complement strand
TTGCCTGGACCTATGTTGGTGGTGATATTCTTTTTATTGAAACCAGTATCAGTGATGGGAAGGGAGAACTCAAACTTACCGGGAACCTTGGCAATGTGATGAAAGAAAGTGCAACCACTGCGCTGACCTATTTGCAATCGAATGCAAAAAAATATGGCTTAAATTCCGAAGTTTTTTCTAAAAAAACTTTGCATATTCATGTGCCGGAAGGTGGTACTCCGAAGGATGGGCCCAGTGCAGGCATTACCATGATGAGTTCTCTTGCTTCGGCGATCACGGGCAGAAAAATAAAACCCTATCTCGCGATGACCGGCGAGATTACTCTCCGTGGACAGGTACTACCCGTTGGTGGTATCAAAGAAAAAATACTGGCGGCAAGAAGAGCGGGTATTAAAGAGGTGATTTTATGCTGGCAGAACGAAAAAGATATCAGTGAAATTGATTCCAATTTTATTAAGGGGTTGAAGTTTCATTATGTAAAAACAATGCAGCAGGTTTTGGATCTGGCACTTGTATAGGCCTAAAGCTTAACGCTTAACGCCTAAAGCTTAACGCGTAACGCTTAACGCCTGAGCTTTTTAAAGTGGTTATTGCGGAATTTTAAAAATTCCTGGATGTGAATATTGATGCCGGAAGATAAATTGAATTGTAAATTAAGTTTCTCACGCATTTAAAAATAAGCTTAAAGTTCTCGACTTTAAATTTTCAGCGTTAGGCGTTAAGCATTACGCCTTACGCTTTAAGCTTATTAACAGGTCTTTCACAAAAACTGATTAAACCATTGGGTAATCCTTACGTTATAATTACAACCACAAAGATTTTCATGTTGGTTGTTTTAAGGGTTAAAAAAAGTTCCTCCATTTCCATGGAGGAATTCTTTTTTTAGGCTGAAGGCTTAAAGCTGAAAATAAGACTTAACTGATAACTCACTTCCACACCCTCATACTCTCATACTCTCACACTCTCACAGTTTGCTTCGCGCTTTCCGCCTTAAGCTTTGAGCTCTTAAACGCGTCCATAGCAGAAAGGCCAAGGAGGGAAAACATCGCGTTATCATCCTCAAAAGAGGGATTTGGAGTAGTTAAGAGTTTGTCTCCCGCAAATATAGAATTGGCACCAGCCATGAAACAAAAAGCCTGCTCAGGAATGCTCATTTCAGACCGCCCGGCACTTAATCTCACCATGGATTTCGGCATCAGAATCCTGGCAGTCGCAATCATCCTTACCATATCCCAGATGTCTACTTTAGGATTATGTTCAAGAGGCGTTCCCTTAACCCGTACCAGCGCATTGATGGGCACACTTTCGGGATGTTCGGGCAAGGTTGCCAGGGTATGAAGCATGTTAACACGGTCCTCATGGGTCTCTCCAAGACCAATAATACCGCCGCAACAAACACTTATGCCTGCTTTCCGTACGTTTCCCAGTGTATCCAGTCGTTCATCATATGTTCGGGTCGTAATGATTTCATCATAATATTCTGATGAAGTATCCAGATTATGATTATAAGCGTAAAGTCCGGCGTCGGCAAGTTTTTTAGCCTGAGATTCAGTTAACATTCCCAGTGTGCAGCACACTTCCATACCCATGGCATTTACGCCTTTTACCATGTCCAACACCCGGTCAAAATCTTTGTTATCTCTTATTTCCCGCCATGCAGCACCCATGCAAAAACGGGTAGACCCCGCCTGTTTTGCTTTTTGAGCGTATTCCAACACTTCGTCCGTTTTCATCAGCGCATGGACTTTAATGTCGGTGTGATACCGGGCAGCTTGCGGACAGTATGCACAATCCTCAGAACATCCGCCCGTTTTAACAGAAAGCAGGGTGCAAACCTGCACCTCAGCTGTGTTATTGTATTTGCGATGAATAGTAGCAGCCCGATAAACCAGTTCCAGCAACGGAAGTTCATATATTTCCTGAATCTCTTCTATGGACCAATTTTTACGGATCATTATCCAGATTTTAGCGTGAACAGATTTTATAGGTGATAACTGAAATTCGTTTTCGGTGTCAGTGCCAACAGTGTTTCATACATCAGCAAAATAGTTTGCTCAATATCGTGGCGATTCAGCATTTCAACAGTGGTATGCATATATCTCAGAGGTATTGAAATCAATACCGAAGGGCATCCTTCATTAGCATAGGCAAAAGAGTCCGTGTCTGTTCCGGTACTGCGGGAAACTGCTCTCAATTGAACAGGAATATTTTTATTAGACGCTGTTTCACGTACAAAGGCCAAAAGTTTGTTGTGAACCGCGGGCCCAAATGCAAGTGAAGGTCCCTTTCCACAGGTGATATCGCCTTCAATTAGTTTATTTACCATAGGTGTTGCGGTATCATGTGTTACATCGGTAATGATAGCCACATCTGCTTTGATTCTGCGTGCAATCATTTCGGCCCCACGAAGTCCTACTTCCTCCTGAACGGCATTCACAATATACAATCCATAAGGAAGTTTCTTTTTATTTTCTTTCAGAAGTCTTGCAACTTCGGCGATCATAAATCCTCCAATCCGGTTATCAAATGCACGGGCAATAAGTGTATCATATGCCAATTCATCAAAGCCGTCCTGATAAGTTACTACCGATCCTGGATGAATGCCTAAAGCTTCTATATCTTTTCGGTTGCGCGCACCACAATCGAGAAATAAATTATCAACTTTTGGATGTACTTCTTTCGAATCGGTATTTGTCATTCGGGTATGAATGGCAGGCCATCCAAACACAGCTTTCACGGGACCATTATCACCGTGAATGATAACTCTTTGACCAGGTGCCACCTGATGATCCACACCCCCATTCCTTTTCAGGTACATAAGCCCTTCCGGATTGATATAGTTCACAAACCAACTGATTTCATCGGCATGTGCTTCAATCACAACTTTAAAATTTGCATCGGGATTGATTACACCAACGGCTGTTCCATATACATCTGTATAGTATGTATCGATATATTTCCTGAGATATTCGATCCAGATCTTCTGACCTCCGCTTTCGAAACCGACCGGTGAAGGCGTATTCAGATATTTCTTCATGAATTCAAGAGAACCGGGAAGAAGAATAGATTTTTTAGCAGCTGCAACAGTTTTGGCTTTAGCCATGAAAATTATTTATGGCCAAAAATAATCAAATTGGCAGTATTGCCATCAGTATGGCAGAAAGCATCGTTAGTCCATCTATAACGAAATAATAGAGGTAGTCAGATTTGCTGTTTTTTGCATTGGGATAAATGATGTACAATATGATGCCCGGAATGATTAAGACAAGCACAATCAATAGCGAAACTCCGGAAAAGAGCAGACCAACAGTAAAAATGATGAACGCAAAAATGGAAAATAAAAATATGCGGTTAACGCCTGTTTCGTCAAAATAATTTACCATGGTCCGAAGTCCATCCTCTTTGTCGTACGCACGATCGCGGTAATCGAATAGTATACAAATTCCATAAATAAGAAAAAAGCGGCTTGCTGCAAACCATTTCATTTCGTGATTAAAATGTTGTCCGGCAATAAACACAGGTAAAATAGCCGTCACATAAGTCCAGACTACAGTGAGAAAAATTGTTTTCCCAATGGCCACCTGCTTTAGAAATCGGAAGTAGGGAAGGGGTATTTTCGGGGCAGAATATAGGAATGTGATTACGGTAGCGAAAAAAAGTGCAAACCAATGCTGACGTAACTTGTAAAAAAATATCAACGAACCTATTACCCCGGCGAAATAAAATATCAGATGTGCGTTTTTGTGTTGTAGAGACCATCTCGTTCGATCGGCTAAGGTTTCAGTACGCGGAGTCAGGTACCAGTGAAAGTTATAACTACAGATCGTTGCAAAAAATACAAACCAGTAATAGTCCTCCGAGATCGCAAGACGTAATAAATGACTGGTCTGCCATGTCATTAATACTGCACACAGAGAAACATAAATACTACTAAAAAGAAAAAAATCAACAACTTTCCGGATCCAAATCAAGGTTTATCAATATTGATAGATGATTACTGTACCGGTTGACACTGTATCGCTATGATTTTGATTAAGATCGACCAGCACAAATTGGAAATCACAGGTGTCATTTTCTCCGTTGATACCAAACTCTATAAACTGCCATTGCAGATTCGCGGTGAATTCTGCTTTATCCACCGCAGGTGTTATGGGTAATCTTGTACCAAATGTGTCTACAGGGTTTGGTACGTAGGATTGATTACGTCTATGCTGAATAATTGTTAAAGAATCACCAGAAGGATTGCCGCCCTTCTGTGAAAACGTAAGTGTTACATTAAATCCGTTGTTATCGTTATATACGGAACTATTGTAAGATTTTATTCCGATGGTAGGTCCGCCCTGGCTGTTATCTTTAGTGCAACCAAGGGCCATTAAAACTAAAATTGACAAAACTAAAAGCCTCGAATTCATCTCGGTGATTTGGACAGCACAAATTAAAGGATTTTCACCAAATGCTTTAGTATTGCACCAGTTAATTGATTGACCAGACTATTCTGCCTAATGCAGTTATGAACAGCCATAATATCAAATATAAATACGATTGGATCTTTAAGGGGTTGCTCCCGGATTTTAATACTTGCGCCCTGCAGGTGTTCAAAGATCAATATCATGAAAACCTTCTATACGGGGATTTTGCGAAGAGGTTTCATAAAAGCCCCGAATCCGTTGTCCATTTGGATCAGGTTCCTTTCCTGCCTGTATCTTTTTTTAAAACTGCAGAAATCAAAACAGGGTATTTTATCCCTGAAATCATTTTTGAAAGTAGCGGAACTACGGCAATGAATCCGGCCAGACATTTCGTAAAACAATTAGACCTGTATCGTGAAAGTTTCGTTAACGGCTTTGAAAGATCTTATGGAAGCATCAGGGATTATTGTGTTCTCGGTCTCTTGCCTTCATATCTGGAAAGAACCGGGTCGTCACTGGTGTGGATGGTTGATGAAATGATCAAGATCAGCGGTCATGCCGACAGTGGGTTTTATTTATATGATTTCGATCAACTTCATCAGGTATTATTGAAGCTTGAAAAAAATAAACAGCCCACTTTGCTGATAGGCGTAAGTTTCGGGTTAATGGATTTCGCGGAAAAATATTCTATGAAACTGTCCCATACAATAGTCATGGAAACAGGCGGAATGAAGGGCAGGAGAGCGGAAATTACACGGGAAGAACTTCATAACTTGCTGAAACAGAAATTGGGTGTAAGCCGAATACATTCGGAGTATGGGATGACTGAACTGCTCTCCCAGGCTTATTCTTTCGGTGATGGAATATACAAACCGGTTCCCTGGATGAAAATGCTCGTGAGGGATGAAGATGATCCGATGGCTCTTCATTATTCGGGCGAAGGATTACTGAATATTATCGATCTGGCAAACATGGATTCCTGCGCTTTTCTCGCGACAGATGATGTAGTAAGACTATATGACGACGGTAGTTTTGAAGTTTTAGGCAGAATAGACAACAGCGATATCAGGGGTTGCAGTCTGCTTTTTGTTTAAGGGTATGCTATGTTTATAAGATTAGTGCAGGCAATCGTGGCTTTTTTATGACTACTCTCAGCAGCAAGTTCTATCAGGCGGATCGTATTATAGCCATGTTCCGGTTTTACTTTTAATGTATCACCCCTGCGAATCGTATTATACAAATCCCTGTAAAAATCGCCGTAATCACCGCGAAGTGATGGGTATCTTTCATTTATGATCCTGCCATTTATTTCTGTGTGAAGCTGTCCGTAGATTTCTTCTGATTCCTGACCCCAGTCCGGAGAATCTGGCAGAACTCCTTTTCTCAATAATGCTTCCTGCGGATCTTCACCTGATTTAATAAACGAGCCCTTTGTACCATGAACTAAATACCTGGGTCCGGGCTCACGGACAAGCATACCCGCTTTAAGAATAACTTTCGTAAAGGCATAGTTTAGCCAGAGTTCAAAATAGTCGGTAGCTTTCGCATCAGGCCTTTGAATACGAATGTCGGCGGTGATATAGTCAGGTAAACCAAAAAGACAAAAAGCCTGATCAATCAGGTGGGCACCCAGATCATATAAAATTCCACTGCCGGGAGTATTTTGCTCCCGCCATGCGCCGGGCCTTCTTTCAGGCCGGTACCTGTCATAATGAGCTTCAAATTCTACAACTTCTCCAAGTAATTTTTCATTTAATATTTTTCTTATGGTAAGAAAATCGGAAACATATCGTCGATTTTTATAAATGCTAAGTACCCGATTGGTTTTTATACTGAGGTCAATTAGTTTTTTTGCATCTGAAGAAGTAATCGTGAAGGGTTTTTCGAGAACGACATGTTTACCTGCATTGAGGGCCCTTGAAGCATATTCAAAATGTGTATCATTGGGGGTAGTGATAACAATAAGCTCCAGTTTGTCATCATATAACATTTCATCTAGAGTCCGCACAATCTGAACGGACGGATATTTTTCCTCTGCTTCGTTCCCATGTCGTTGTAAAATATACCGAAGTTGAAATTCAGGATTAGTTACAATGAAAGGCAGATGCATAAATTGTGCAGACACACCATATCCGACAACGCCTGTATTCATTGGTCTTTTTTTTGAAGTTAGGTCCTAAGATCTGATCAATTGAACTGATGTCCAATAAAAAATATTTTTGTTGTTATAAACTTCTGAGCCTCAGGATTTAAA
>DATHPV010000103.1:0-2530 GCA_035483495.1 Puia sp. | reverse complement strand
TGTCGGCGACAATATTTGCATCCAATTCCGGACGTCTGATTTCCAGAATATTTATCTGAACATCTTCTTTTCCAGTCAGTTTTTTCAACTCTTCCTTGATACGGTCAACTTCTCCGCCACCTTTTCCGATTATAATACCAGGCTTGGATGTATGGATGGTAACAATGAGCTTGTTAAGAGTGCGCTCAATTACAATCTTGGCAATCCCGCCTTTGTTGATACGTGCGTTTAGATAGGTTCTGATTTTATTATCTTCAATCAGTTTGACAGAATAATCTCTTTTATTACCGAACCAGTTTGATTCCCAGCCACGGATAATTCCCAGTCTAGCGCCTATAGGATTTGTTTTCTGACCCATGTATCTTGATTAATTTGAAAATTTACTTTTAATTATACCTGTTACTTTTTTTCATCTACTATCAACGTCACATGATTACTCCGTTTCCGAACACGATAACCACGACCCTGTGGGGCTGGACGCATACGCTTCAAAACTCTCGCGCCATCAACAAATATTGTCTTTACCAATAAACCCGCATCGGCTGCACTCTTTCCCTCATTCTTTGCCTCCCAATTCTTCACGGCAGACCAAAGTAGCTTATACAAAGGCGTTGAAGAATGCTGCGGATGATGTTCCAGCAATGCCAGCGCCTTATCAATTTGCAGTCCCCTGATTTCATCTGCCAGCAATCGCATCTTCCTGGGAGACGTTGGGTAATTTTTCAATTTTGCTAATGCTTCCATTTTTTCCCTTTTTGGAAGAAGACCTGCGAAGCTTAAGGCTCAATACGCAAGGCTCTTCTTATATTTTTATTACTCTTTCTAAATTTTTTACTTCCGCTTCAGGCTTTACGCTTTCAAATGGCCTTATGCCTTAAGCTTTATACCTTAAGCTTATTCAGCAATCTTCTTGCTTGAGTGTCCTTTGAAATTTCTGGTTGGTGCAAATTCTCCTAATTTATGCCCTACCATAAATTCAGTTACATATACCGGGATAAACTTATTGCCATTGTGAACAGCAAAAGTATGCCCGACGAAATCAGGAGTTACCGTGGAACGACGGCTCCATGTTTTTATAACACCTTTCTTTCCCTTTCCCTCGTTAATACTTAGGACTTTTGTTTCCAGGTTAGCATCTACGTAAGGACCTTTTTTTATTGAACGACCCATAATATATTTTTTACTTTCCTATTTTCTTTCCTTTTTTTGTCTGAATAATTAATTTGTCGCTGCCCTTGCCCTTTGTTCTTGTTTTCAATCCTCTTGAATATTGGCCATTTCTTGAGCGTGGCTGACCACCAGATGCTTTTCCTTCACCACCGCCCATCGGATGATCCACCGGATTCATGGCAACACCACGAACACGCGGACGAATACCTCTCCAACGATTCCTACCCGCCTTACCCATACTTTGCAAGCTGTGGTCACTATTTGAAACCACACCAACTGTGGCATAACAGTTAATCAGGATCTTTCTAAGCTCGCCAGATGCCATTTTCAATACGGCATATTTTTCTTCTTTATTTGTAAGTTGGGCCGTTGTGCCTGCACTACGGATCAACTTACCACCCTGTCCGGGTTGCATTTCAATATTGTGCACATTCGTTCCTAAAGGAATGTTTTTCATCTGCAATGCATTGCCAATTTCGGGAGCAACTGCATCACCCGCCTGAACCGTTCCACCAACCTGTAATCCCTGAGGCGCGAGAATATATCTTTTTTCACCGTCACTGTACTGAATCAGAGCAATGAACGATGTTCTGTTCGGATCATATTCAATAGAAACAACTTTTCCCAGGATGTCTTTCTTGTCCCTTTTAAAATCAATGACACGGTACTTTTTCTTATGACCGCCGCCGATATACCGCATGGCTCTTCTTCCCTGCGAATTACGTCCACCCGTACGCGTGATCTTTTCCAGTAAAGTCTTTTCCGGTTGGTCAGTTGTGATTTCTGCGTATGCATTACCAATTCTCCAACGGGTTCCTGCAGTAACTGGTTTATATTTTCTGAGTGCCATATTTAATAAGCTTTAGCGGCAGCTTCGCCATTCTTTTATTTCTTAAATGTTAGAATACAAATCGATTGTTTCTCCTTCAGCAATCGTAACCAGCGCCTTTTTGTAACCTGGTTTCCGGCCAACAATCAGACCTGCCTTTGTAGATCTGGACCTTGCTTTGCCCGGAACGATCACGGTATTTACGTCTACTACAGTTATGCCGTAAAAACCTTCAATCGCTTTCTTTATTTCTAATTTGTTCGCACGGGTATTTACTTTAAAAGCGTAACGGCGAAGTTTTTCCTGCTGCGCATTAGCTTTTTCTGTTAATATCGGACGTATGAGAACTTCACCTGATTTCATCTTGACGAATTTGAAATTATTTTATGCTTCCTCTTCTTCTGTAAACATTTTTGCTGCTGACTCAGTAAGTACCAATATTTCCGCATTTACAATATCATACGTATTCACGTCGGCCAGCAGACTGCTCTCCTGTCCGGGAATATTTCTTAAACTGAGATGCAGATTATT
>DATHPV010000102.1:0-3455 GCA_035483495.1 Puia sp. | reverse complement strand
TTTTATTTGAATATCTAAAGTTGTTTACCATTTTTTCTTTTGAACCAGAACACTGAATTGTACTTCATTGCTCTCACTACCAACCGTGTTGGCCATTATATATAATTTCTTGTGATTGATTCCTATCCGTCCTTCACTATTAAATGAAGCCTTGATAATGCCTTCTTTACCGGGCATAACTGGCTCTTTGGGCTGTTCGGCAATTGTGCAGCCACAACTGGGCTGGACACGGGCAATTATAAGTGGTTTGTTGCCGGAATTTAAAAATCGATATGCCACTTCAAGTTTTTGTCCTTCCGGTATTATACCAAAATCGCGGGTTGTAGAATCCAGCCATGTAATTTTTGTAAAAAGACTGCTGTCTTTCGGAATTTGCATAGAACTGACTCCGTTTTTCCTCGAATCACTTTCACTGCAGGAAATTAACGATGAAAGGATTATAAAAATCAAAATCACTTTATGCATCAACTGATAATTTTTTGCAAACCTATTAAAAAAACCCGTCATAGATCAGAAGCCTTTAAAATTCACTTTGTGCATCTTATTTTCGGAAACTAGGTCTTTATGAATATTATCGAGTATTCCATTCACAAATTGTCCGCTGAGAGGCGTACTGTATTCTTTGGCCAGGTCTATATATTCGTTGATAGTTACTTTTGGAGGTATTGTTTCAAAAAATAAAAATTCACAAACACCCATTTGCATAAAAATCATATCCAGGGTGGCAATCCGTTCGGCGTCCCAGTTTTTCAACTTGGGACGGATCAATTCCATTGTGATTTCTTTTTTCTCCAGCACTGCAGAAAGCAGCTCCCTTGCAAATAATTCTTTATCGGGACTGACAATTTCTTCAAAATTAAAAGCAGTGGTTTTATTTAGATAGCCGGATACAAGTTTTTGCATCATATCAGCGTCATCACTCCAATTTGGAAATATATCTTCCAGATGAGATTCAAAAGATTCATTAGTTAATAAAAAATCATTGAAAATATATTCCAGGATTTCTTTTTCTGGTTTTCTTTCACGACTATCCTCAGAGATATAAGTCTTGTATACATCGGTTTCTTTCAAATCAAGATATATCTTTCTTACTAAGTCAGCGTGATCAATAAGTTCAGGTTTGTATTTCTTAATAATTTTTTGATAGGATTCCTGTTCAAGCATCTTCCAAAGTAGTTGATTGCCTGCCAGTTTCGTATTTACGTTTTTGTCGAGTTCTGAAGGAAGGTGTTTGGAAGAACGTCTTAGGGAATCTGTTTCAGCGTAGCGGGCAAGTTCAGTCAGAAAATAAATAAGATAAACGAATAATTGCCCGGATTGGTCAAAGTGCTTTTGAAGTATCTTCTGCGCATCTCCCGCTTTATGGTTATTCTGAGCTTCCAGGGAGTACAGGGTTTGCATTATTTTAACCCTGATGTTTCGTCTCGTGATCATGAGTAAGAACTTTGCTTATTTGCGGCTGCGAAGATAAGGAATAGAGAGCTTCTTTTTCAAAGTATTCCAAACCGGAATAACGTCGGGAGAAAGTTTTAACAGGAGGGTTCCGGAAATATAAATTAAAAGAAAACAGAGACTGCGAAGAAACATTGCAGTAAAACCGTGTATTTGGTTGAATAATAAGTAACTGACAATATAACCGGAAAAAGCTACAAGGAGAGTCAGCCCCGTTTTAAAATTGAAAGGTTGCAGATTAAATTTATTCAAAAGAAAAAAGTACCTGATGGCATTATAGATGGAATATGAAATCAGCGTGGCGATCGCTGGTCCGACTACTCCGAGTTTCTTAGCCATGATATAATTCAATGGTAATGTAATGCCAAGAAGAATCATACCCGTAAGAAATTCAAACCTCCAACGGGTGGATGTGCCAATTATCTGCGAATTCACTCCGGTGCCCATGTCCACGATACGCCAAATACCGAGATATAGAAAAATGGGCATCGCCTGTTTGTATGTGGGTTGTAAATGAAAGTTCTTAACAGCATCGAGAAAATTTAAACATATTAATGCAAAGATACCACACGAAAAAATCAGCTGATTGATCGAAGAGCGCTGATAAATCCTCTGTATTTTTTTAAAGTCTTTATCTTTCCAGGCCCGGGATAAATGACCAATAGAAGCGGCTACGATGCCCCTTTGTGGAGCCTGAATCAGACTTGCAATATTAACCGCCAGACTGAATATTCCAGCCATAGTCAGTCCATTTGGAATGACAGCCGCAATCACGATATTGTCAAAGACATAGGCAATATTTTGTATTAAGCCCCCACTCCAGATAAACGAACAAAGCAAAATAATTTTTTTAAAGTACTTTCTGGAAACTCTGCTAATGCGGAGGGTCAGGTGAATTTCTCCTGAACGCATTAGTACAAACAGTAGGATAATGGCTAAAGTCAGATAAGTAAACGAAAATAATTTTATGAACAAATCAAAATCACCAATAATATGTAAAAAGAAAAAAATAGCGAGTATAGATGTTAGTAATTTAAATAGCATCTCTTTAAGAAAACTTGTTAATACAGATTTTCTCAATTGCCATGCATATGCTTCCAGAATTGAATACATTGTTAATCCAAATCCCAGCGGGAAGACCCATGCGTAATACTTAACAAAATCCGGGGAGTTCGCTGAAAATTTTCTTACAACGAGCCCCTTAAAAATATAGGCAGCTGCAAGCACCATAATAAAACCGAATATGGACGTGACAAAAGCCCAGCCCATCATGTCATTCTCTCTTATTTTGAGATTATCCTGATAGTATGGATAGAATTTTGAAATATAAGCTTGCATCCCAAAATTTGCGAAGGCATTTATAATATTCGCAATTCCTATAAATGTTCCATAAAGACCATATTCAGTTGGGGTAAATCCACCCTGACGGGTAAACAGATAAGTGTTTAAAAATCCCAGTACAAAACCAAGATATATTATACCGGAAGAAAGTATACTTTGCCGCCGAATGGTGCTCATGCCAGAAATGTTGCGCTGCAAAGATGAAGGTTTTGTATCAAATGATCCGACTATGGATTATCTGTTACATTGCGCTGATTAACGTAAAAATTCTTATCAATTAGCAAAATCGGGTTTACATCTTTTGCTATTCGTTCTTTTTTCCATTCTACACTGGGTTTCAGCCAATGCTCACCGTTTACATCTACCCGAACCGGCATATTGAAATCTGGATTACAATTAGCCCAGCGGTATACTAAATTTTTTTCTTCAAATTTATATTCCAAAACAGGTATCGATGTAGACCGCAAATACTGATTAAAAACAGGGGTAAAATCTATTCCGGAAACTTTATTAATATAGTTCTGAATATCAAGAGCTGTTACGGTTTGATGATAGAAATTTTGGTTTAAACCGCGCATAACGTGCCTGAATACTTCATCGTTATGAATGACCTGCCTGATAGTATGAATCATATTACCTCCCTTATAATATTCGTCTGTGCC
>DATHPV010000101.1:0-3154 GCA_035483495.1 Puia sp. | reverse complement strand
TTCAATATGGCACAACAGATACCTGTATATCACCCCTGATTGTAGCAGGTACTTCCTATATGGACAGTGTATACTCGCTTGCGCAAAGTCATGTTTCAGCCAACCCTTATTTTAACGGTAATCCTTATGCGCCTAATCCCTGTCTGAATAAACCAGGTCCGGGTGCCTGCCAGTTCGACTATAATAATTTCGCCAAAATACAGGGCGTTATCGTAAACGCCAAAACCGGATCTATTGATTTACAGAATACGGCTGACAAAGCATTCGGCAGGTTACCATACAATGGTGAAACTGTTTATTCGACGATCTACTACAAAGTGAACGACGCAACGAACAACGCACCGCAGCAGATTCAGCTGAAGCTGATGTATTATAACCGTAAGGCTGATGTTCCGCCAGCACTGTTGTCAGCCATCTCCAGTAACATTAACAGCACACTTAATAACCAATTGTTGAGTAAAGGGCCTTCACCGAGACCACCGTTGATTTTAATTGTGAGAAATAATTAAAATGCCTTTGCAGAATCATCAGACGAATTTGGAAATATAAGCCTGGAGTTGAAGAGCCTGCTTAATAAAGTACAATGAAATTCCGATCAAGTAACTCCTGGATCTTTTTGTTGTTCGTTCTTTTAAGTACGAACAGGGTGAACGCAAACAATACAGCCCTGGCTACAGGAGCATGGGAAGCCGGTTCAAACTGGTCGCTTGGAACGGTTCCAACCGCTTCAGACAATGTAATCATACCGGCAGGTATTACTATTACTGTAAAAGTATCTGGTGATCTCTGTGCAAAATTATCAATCGCTTCTACAGGAGCACTGGTCGTCAATACAAATGCAACATTGAACATCGGAGGCGATTTCATCAACGCCGGTTCTTTTACTGCTACGGCCGGTTCAACAGTTACATTTAATGGCGCTCTCAATTCCATAGTCGCAGGGGGAGGAACATATATTATTGCCGGAACCATAGGTCTCAATATGAGTTCGGCATCAACCATACTTGATGTTCAGGATCCTAATTTTATTTCGGGTATTAACTCGGGTGGTAAATACTATTTCAGTTTTATAAAAGGTACCTGGAAAATGGATAATTCAGCTGTACTAAATGATTCCTATAATACCGGGTCATCAAACGCACTAACTGTCCCATATGGTGTAACCATAGAATCCGATGCAGGTACGATGAATCTTGGTCGCAATGCACTAACGGGAAATATGATATTATCCGGGGGATTGTTTTTGAATGGTGGTATTGTAAATGTTCAAACTGGTCAGGGTTTTAATTCGGGTCAGGATTTTCAGTATCACGTCAATGGAGGCACACCAAAACTTCATATTTCAGCGGGTAATTTGAATATCGGAGCAGGATTCAATGCAAGTGTCTCCACAGACTATATCGATTTTAACATGTCAGGTGGTACGGTGATTCTTGCTTTAAACGGGTATTCTGACTGGATTACATTTCAGCTTGCTGATGTAGTGGGAGGAAAAACGGTCATGTCGGGAGGTACGATCATACTGCAGGATGCCTGTAATGCAAATATTGAAGACCTTGATATGGGCGGCGCTAATGTTGCCGCGACATTATATTCAGTAACTGGTGGCACCGTTCAGCTCGGATATACCAGTACACAAAACAGCTCTGCTTATTTCGGAATCAATGCAGAGCCGGCCACTAATTATCCTAATATCGACTTTGAAGCAGGTGTAGTTAAAAATGCCCAGGCCTTTAAAACAGGCAATATAAATATGCTCAGTCTTCATGTAAATGCAAATATGACCTTTGATGCCACCGGATTTCCAGTAGTGAATATCATGAGCAATAACGGATCCTTCGCATTTGATGATGAAGGCGGATTTATTCAGGCTAATAATACTTTGACTTTTTCCGGGTCGGTACCCCAATTAATCAGTTCTACATCTTTAACCAATGAAATTTTTTACAACCTGACTATTTCAAACACGTCAGGAAATGTGATATTGGGTGTTCCTGTTACTGTTACAAACCAACTCAGTTTCACCGGCGGTTTGCTGGACGCATCTAATAATTCCCTTACGCTTTCGGCTGGAAATATCCCTGTAACCGGAGCGTCTCCTTCGAGTTATGTAATCACAGGTAACGGGGTTACAACCGCAGGCCAGGTAACCATCGATAATCTTTCAACAAATACTTCTACTCTTTTCCCGATTGGAACTACCAGTTATTATCTACCAGCGACGGTGAATACGGGAACAAATGCCGGTAACAGTTATAGCGCTTTTGTATTCCAGGGGTTAACAACAAATGCGCTCGAAAATGGACCATCTTTCAGTGCGGGTGTTTTGTCGAAATCTCTTGCGGCAGAATGGAATCTCGCTCAGACTACAGGGTCAGGAAACGCTTCGCTTACACTTAACTGGGCCAGTTCCGGAACTGCCTTTGAAGGATCAGCCTTTCAGTCATACGGGCTGAATATCGGTATATCGCAGTATACAGCAGGTGCATGGCAGATGGCTACAGGTAACGGCAGTGTTGCTACACAAACAGCGACGTCCACATTTAATAGTTTTTCTCAGTTTAGTGTGGTAGGCAGTGGAGTAATATTACCTATTTTACTCTCTGATTTTAACGCCATACTGAGAACAGATAATACGGTAAACCTGACCTGGGAATATGGAGATGGCGCCGGGATAAGGAATTTTGTTGTGCAAAAAAGCAACAACGGAAATAGTTGGAACACCATCGGAACGATTCAGTCAAATAGTGATATTTCAGACGATACACATTATTCATTTTTAGATCCCGATCCTGTAACAGGCGCAAATTACTATCGTCTCATAGTTCAAAATAATAACGGAGATAATTCCATTTCGAAGATCAGGCAGGTGAATTTGGTTTCCAGAGCAAAAGTTTCTTTTTCTCCAAATCCGGCCCGAAATACTATATATATATCTGCTTTTGCGAATGATAATCCCTTATGCATAAAGTTCATGGCTGTATCGGGCGCCCTATTGCAATCTCGTGTAATCGAAAAAGGAACTGCAAACAGTTCTATTGAAGTAAGTGGATATCCATCGGGTATTTACTTTTTGGAAGTATTGGACAGCGATAAAATTTTAAGTTCCGGCACAATCGTTATCTCCCGCTAAAAAAAAGAACCAGTTGGTCCT
>DATHPV010000100.1:0-2624 GCA_035483495.1 Puia sp. | reverse complement strand
ATGCCTGGCAGGCACGTTGATAATCCATTTCATCCAACAATTTATCCGCAGTTCCGGGAGACGGATATCCATCTGTGAAGGGGTACTTCTCTGTACTATCAGTCGTTTCAACCTTCTGATTTGCTGTCTCATCTTTTTGCGGTTGGTTGCAACTTAAAATAAATACTGCGATGGATGCGACAAATGTGAATACAATGTTGTTCATACTTTTCATAAGGTATTTTTTTCTCTTTTTGAGCTCCCTCAAAAATCTAAACAAATATTTTTTTGCCGGAAGTTAGTATAACAGTTCTAAATTAACTCGCATAGGATGTTATTTATCTGTAAAATTGATTACTGATTCGCAAAACCTTAATCGAAAGAGACAAAAAAGGTTATTCAGAACGAAGGCTGCTAACGGGATTTGCTATAGCCGCTTTGATTGCCTGGAAGCTCACCGTTACCAAGGCAATTGCCATAGCGGACGCGCCCGCAATAAAAAATATCCACCAGCCCATGCTTATCCTGTATGCAAAATCCTGGAGCCATTTATTCATGGCAAGAAAGGCAACGGGGAAAGCAATCAACGTCGCTATTATCACCAGCTTTAAAAACTCCCTCGACAGCAAGCCGACCACCGTTTGCACAGAAGCGCCCAGCACTTTTCTTACACCGATTTCTTTTTTCCGGCGTTCTGCTGTGAAGATCGATAAACCGAACAAACCAAGACAAGCAACAAATATGGAGAGAAAAGTAAAAATGCCAAATACAGTACCCATACGTTGCTCGGAGCGATATAATGCATCAAATTCATTATCCAGAAAGCTAAAATCGAATGGCGCGGCCGGAGCAAAGCTTTTCCATTTTGCCTCTATGCTGCTGATCTGCTCATTCATTTTTCCCGGTTGTAATCTTACGGAGATGAATGAACTATTCAGATTATAGGTCTTTGATGAAGTATTAAACAAGGCAAAAGGTTCGACCAGCTCATGAAACGAAGCGACGTTGAAATCTTTTACGACGGCAATTACTTTGAACCGCTGACTGTTGCCTGGATAGGCCAAATATTTTCCAACTGGTTCTTTCCAACCTATCTGTTTTGCGGCAGTTTCATTGATAATTACTGAAGCCGAATCATTAAATTCCTTCGAAAAATTCCGTCCCTGCAAAATTTCCATTTTCAAGGTGGGAACAAAATCATTGTCAACCATGAATGAAGAAAGGCCTATCTCACTCAGCAAAGGCTTGTCTGATTCTGTTGGTTCGGGTTCATAACCGTCGCCAAAATTTCCTTTGGTCGGAATGCTGCTGGAGATGGATGCATCGATCACTCCCGGCAGTCTTCTAAGATCTTCCCGGAAGGACTCTTCGGTATTTCCCAAACGTTTTGTATTGGCTATGACTAAAACATTTTCTTTATTCAATCCAAGGTCCTTACGCTGTTCATATTTTAGTTGCTCAAACACCACGATCGTACAGATGATAAGTACCACGGAGATCGTGAACTGAAAAACTACCAGGCCATTTCTTATTAATAGACTACCGATATTTTTTTTGAAAAGCTTTACACCTTTCAATACTTCAACCGGTTTGAATGAGGTGAGGTAAAAGGCAGGATATAAACCCGCAAGCAATCCCGTAAATAAACACAGGCCCAATACACATACCCAGATATAACTTGTAAAAATAGAATCGAAGGAGAGTGATTTACCCGCCATTTCATTAAAAGGTTTTAACAGAAACAGAACCAGCAAAAGGCCGATAATCATTGCAACAAAACTATAAAGCATTGCCTCTGTAAGAAACTGTTTTATCAATTGTGTTTTTATGGAACCCATCACTTTTCGAATGCCGACTTCTTTTGCCCTCGTTGCCGATTGCGCTGTTGAAAGGTTCATAAAATTTACACAGGCGAGGATGATGATGAACAGGGCAATGATTGAAAAGATATATACATATTTTATATCGCTTAATGTTGTCAGACGGGCGGGCACCTGCATGGGAATGGCGTGCAAATGGACCGACGCAAAAGGCATCAGACTATACCTGAGTTTGTTTCCCTTTTTTACGAAATCTTCATAAGACTGACCTCTGCCAAAGGCATGCTCTTTCACCATTTCCGGAAACATGGCATCCAGTTTAGCAATCGATACCGGATCGACAGAAACAGTATTCTTTAATTTTACCCAGGTGTTTACCTGCAGCCAACCCCAGTTCCAGCTTCGTTTTTTTACTTCAGGATAAGCTGATATCGGCGTTAGTATATCAAATTGAAAAGAAGAATTGGAAGGAATATTTTTTAATACCGCTGTTACAACAAAGGGTTTTTTATCTGTATCAAACAATAAAATTTGGCCGATGGGGTTTTCGTCCGCAAAATATTTTTTCGCTGTTGCTTCTGTAATAACAACGGAGTTTGTCTTCTGTAGACAAGCGGTTGCATCGCCTTGTGAAAGCTGATAATTGAAGATCTTTAAAAAATTGGAGTCGACGGCCAGTATATTTTTCTCCGAATAGAAGTTTTCCGTTTTTGCTGTTCTGGCGTACCGAACTACCAAATCACCCGGGCGATAGACTCTCGCATACGATTCTACTTCAGGATACATATCCTTCAGGGCCGGGCCTACCGCAGGTGCGGTATTGCC
>DATHPV010000099.1:0-6599 GCA_035483495.1 Puia sp. | reverse complement strand
TTCCTTAACGGTACAGCTTTCCCTAAAACGATGGATAAAATCTTTACGGTTTCATTACCTCCATATACCTGGAAGACCGGGCGGAACATATTACTGGTTGAAGTCGGTCCCCAGCCCGTTCCCGACTGGTGGGCGATGGGCATTCGTGGAGAAAATGAATTGATCTTCGCAGATTTTGATGGCGAAAGAATTTCACTCGCCGATGATAAGTGGAAAATGATTCCCCTGTTGAACAAACCACATCACTATATGCAGTGGATGAACAATGAAGGCGCGATTATTTATAACGCAATGCTTCATCCGATTATTCCCTATGGCATAAGAGGAGTGTTGTGGTATCAGGGCGAAGCCAATACCGACCGCGCCGTTGAATATGGGAAAACTTTTCCGTTGATGATTGAAAGCTGGCGAAAGGAATGGAACGATAATTTTCCATTTCTATTTGTTCAACTGGCAGATTATGGATCAAACGAAAGCAGTAACGCAGGAAGTCAATGGGCCGAATTAAGGGAGGCCCAATCCAAAACACTTCGGTTGTCCGGTACCGGTATGTCTGTAACTACCGATATCGGCGATCCCAAAGATATTCATCCAAAAAATAAACAGGAAGTAGGCCGACGGCTCGCTGTTATTGCATTGAATAATGTGTATGGTTTTAAACAGACCTGTAATGGTCCTCAGTATGATTCTGTGTCATTCTCAAATGATCGGGCAGTACTCTTTTTCAAGTCGGTAGGGAAAGGACTGATAGCTAAAGATAAGAGTGGGTATTTACACGGATTTGAAATCGCAGGGCCGGACAAAAAATTTTATTATGCGCGTGCATATATCCAGGGAAGTCAGGTTGTCGTATCTGCTGATTCAGTAAGCAATCCCGTTGCAGTAAGATATGGATGGAGCAATGCACCCTATGATATTAATCTCTATAATGCAGACGGCTTTCCGGCATCACCGTTTAGAACCGATGACTGGCAGTCTCTGACAGAAACAGCAAAATTCTTTGATAAATGACTACTATTAGTTATGAGTTATGGGGTATGAATTATGGGTTAGTATGGAGTAGCAAATAACTCATAACCCATAATTAATAACTCATAATCGAATAAACTTCTTTCCCGCCAACGACGGTTAGCAAGACTTTCACGTCCCTGATATTTTCAGGCGCAATAGACAAAAGATCCTGCGACAGAACTGTAAAATCTGCCAGCATACCGGATTTTAATTTCCCTGTTTTATTTTCCTGGAAGCCCGCCCACGCATTATTTACTGTATAACATCTGAGTGCCTGTTCAACTGAAATTTTTTGATCGGGGAACCAGCCTCCCGGATTTTTATCATCCAGTGTACGACGCGTAACCGCAGCATAGATGCCAGCGATGGGATCCAGCGGTGCCACGGTCCAGTCTGACCCAAAAGTAAGGTTGGCACCCGTTTCAAGCAGCGTCCTGAAAACATAAGTTCCCTTTAGCCGTTCGCTGTCCAGTCTTTTTGCCGCCCATTTTCCATCATCAATGGCATGATATGGCTGCATGGAAGGAATTACTTTTAGTTTGGCAAACCGGACAATATCTGATGGTGTTAAATGTTGGGCATGCTCTACGCGAAACCTGTGATCCTGTGTCGGACGCAGCATTTCAGCCTCTTCATAAACGTTCAGAATCCAGTTATTTGCGTGATCACCTATGGCATGACAGGCAATATGCAGCCCAACGGAATCAGCGCCAAGGATCCATTTTCTCAGCAGGGTAGTATCAGTCACTTGCAATCCGGTCGAATTTGGTGCATCCAGATAGGGTTTAAAAAACCAGGCAGTGGTTGAACCCAGCGAACCATCTACAAAACCTTTAAGTCCTCCCCATCTTAACCGGTCGTCGCCCCATCCGTTTACTTTGATGAAGGAATCCAGTTTTTGCCAGGTACGGATAGGAACAAAAGAATAGATGCGGAGTGGTAGCTGATTTGCATTCTCCGCTCTCCGGTAAGTTGCAAGATCAGCCCAGCCTCCAAAAGAACTCATATCGTGTACCTGGGTAAATCCATGTGACAATGCATGTGCAACAGCCATTTGCAGAGCTTTGTCAAATTCTTTTTCCGATTGCTCAGGAATAATTCTGTATACAAGATTTGTGGCTCCGTCTCTGAGGATGCCGGTTGGATTGCCGGTCCTGGGATCTTTTACGATTTCTCCTCCGGGTGGGTTTGGAGTGTCTTTAGTAATGCCCGCAAGTTTTAAAGCGATCGAATTTGCTAAACCCATATGACCGTCGTAACGATTCATGAAAACCGGATGTTCTCCGCTAACGCTGTCGATCCATTCTTTGCTGGGCAGCTGTCCACCCCAGGCTTCGTGGTCCCAGTTGCCATTTTTTATCCAGGCATTGCCTTTTAATGAATCTGCAAAGCGTCTGAAAGTTTGAATAAAATCCTGTTTTGTTTTTACCTGCCTGAGATTTATGGTGCTCAGGGAAAAACCACCTTCCAGAAAGTGGGTGTGATTATCGGTAAAACCCGGAACCAGCATTTTGCCGCCAAGATCTTTTAGTATGGTATTGTTTCCGACATAAGACTGGTAGTCATTGCCCACAAAAAGGATCGTTGAATCTTTTATAGCGATGGCCGTCGCGGATGGATTTGATGAATCGCCTGTCCATATTTTCGCATTCATATATATGCGATCGGCTATCGGATGATGGGTGCAGGAAATAATAAAAAAACAAAAAACTATATTAAGAATTAAGAAATAATTCTTCATGCCCTGGAGATTTAGAATCTAATATAAGAATATTCAACGGCTGACATTTCATGTAATGGATATAAATAACTTTCCTTTTGCGGGCTGAATGATTTTATTTAACTTCATTCAACAACGATCTGCAGCTGTATTCAGCTGCATTTTCTATTTCTATACGCCAAAAGAATATTATGGTACCCGAAGGTTTATTGGATCATTATGCGGGGCGACCGGGATTTTGGGATGAAATGCGCGAGGGTGGTGAATTTCGGGATTTATACCGCAACGTGGTTCATGCATTCAAGCAGCTTGATGTACACAGCCTCCAGCAAAAAGAAAAACTGGCGAGTGAATTATTCATGAACCAGGGTATCACATTCACAGTGTATAACGACGATGCCGGTATAGAAAGGATTTTCCCGTTTGATATTATCCCGCGCGTGCTTTCAGGTGATGAATGGAAAATCGTGGAAGAAGGTCTGAAACAAAGATTGAAAGCTCTCAACCTTTTTCTGAAAGATATATATTCCTCCCAAAATATCATTCATGATAAAATTATTCCGGCAGAATTAATAGCATCCTGTCCTCACTACATGCGTGAAGTAGCCGGTATTCAGGTTCCACACGATATTTTTATTCATATATCAGGTATCGATCTCATTCGCGGGGATAACGGCGTTTTTTATGTTCTGGAAGACAATCTCAGAACGCCTTCAGGTGTTTCTTATATGCTTGAAAACCGTGAAATAACAAAACGTCTTTTTCCCGAACTAGTGGCGGCTTCCCGGGTTCGGCGTGTAAGCAATTATCCGCTTCTCCTGCATGAGATTCTGCTTTCGTTGTCCCCTGCCCAGATATCCAATCCACAGGTTGTATTGTTAACACCGGGAATTTATAATTCGGCATATTATGAGCATACCTTCCTTGCAAGGCAAATGGGTATTGCACTGGTAGAGGGACGTGATCTGGTAGTTGACAATCACAAGGTATACATGAAAACCACCCAGGGCCTGGAACAGGTGCACGTGATTTACAGAAGAGTCGATGACGATTACCTGGATCCGTTAATCTTTAAACCGGATAGTGCATTGGGCGTACCCGGACTCATGTCTGCCTACCGCAAGGGTACTGTAGCGATCGTCAATGCTGTAGGAAACGGCGTCGCAGATGATAAAGCGATTTATGCGTTTGTGCCCGCCATGATAAAATATTATCTCAACGAAGAACCCCTGTTGCCCAATGTCGAAACTTATGAAATGAGTAATCCCGACCAGAGAAAATATGTTTTTGATAATTTGAACAGGATGGTAATCAAAAGAACAAACCAGTCCGGAGGTTATGGAATGGTGATGGGAAATTCGGTGACAGAAAAGGATTGGGTGAAAGCCAGAAAGGAAATCGAAGCCGATCCCAGAAGTTTTATTGCCCAGCCAATCATTAATCTTTCAACGGCTCCCTGTTTCATTGATGGAAAATTTGAAGGCAGGCACGTGGATCTTCGTCCTTATGCTCTTTGTGGTCCATCCGGAATTCAAATTGTGCCAGGTGGACTTACTAGGGTCGCTCTGAAAAAAGGTTCATTGATCGTTAATTCCTCGCAGGGCGGGGGCAGCAAAGACACATGGGTAATAGATTGAAAGCAGGATTCATAAAAAGGTAAATAAATGTTAAGCAGAATTGCTGATTCGCTTTTTTGGCTGAATCGTTATATGGAAAGATCTGATGGAATGTTGCGTCTCGCAGGTACTCATTATATATTTTCACTGGATAAAGATGTAAATGGCACAAGTTCCTGGAAGCCTGTCCTGGAAATATTCACCGAATCGGAAGGTGACTTTCTGAATTCGATTGAAAATAATACGGAAGAATGCCTCAAATACCTTTTGCTGAATACTACTAATTCCAATTGCCTGAAAATTCTGGTAAACAAGGCAAGAGAAAACGCCAGAGGAGTGCAGGATCATATTACAAAAGAAGTATGGGAAGAAGTGAATCAGATGTATCACCTGATCAATCAGCCCGAATTGTTGTATAAGATCGATTCATTCCACGGGCTTGAAGTGATCGAACCCATGATTAAACATACAGTGATGTATACGGGAATTACGGATATCACGATGCCACGTGGCACAGGCTGGTGTTTTATGAATCTGGGTAAATATATTGAACGGTGTCTGCAAACAATTGCGTTTACAGAAAAACAACTGGAGGTAATTAATTTCCGGGAAGCGGACACAAACGATTTGCTGCAATGGAAATATCTGCTGTTTAGTTTGTCCGGTTATGAGCTGCACGTAAAAACTTACCGCAGTTCGAATCACAATTACAATGTACTTCATCAGATATTGATCAATGAGAATTTTACGCGTTCAGTGATGTATTCTATGCAAAGAATTGAATTGTACCTGAACAAAATAATAGGGAATGAAATCAATGAGGAGAGAGCAGCGTTACTTCGTGATTTCGGCCGTTTGTTCAGCAAGGTTCGTTATATGGAACTTGATTCGCTGAATAAGGCAATGGTTCCTGTTTTTTTTGAAGATATTAAAGAAGGCCTGATCGAATTCAATCAGCGCGTGGTTCAACATTTTTTCTCTTATTCCTAAGACTGGTTAACATGCCCATTTTCAAGATTCAGCACACCACCAAATATGAATACGACAGGCTGATTCAGGAAAGCATGAATGAAATAAAGATCTATCCAATTCTTTCTTCGGAACAGGAGGTCTTGCAGCATGAATTGACAATAACAGGTAATCCCGATGTACAAATATTTTTTGATTACTGGGGAAATAAAACGGGCGTATTCAATCTGCTGCCTCCTCACAAGGAACTTACTATTAACAGCCGTGTCATTGTTCGTACAACCGGAAGTCCGGATCTGCAGATGAATTTCATAAGTGTTTTTAACGAACTGAATGCTGAAATAGCCGGAAATTTAAAAATGCTTGAACTCTCACGTCCTGACTACATTCAATTTCAGGCACAGATAGATCAGATTATCCCATCCGTTTACAGTTCAGATCATTCCGTAGCAGTTACAATCAAAAATTGCAGTGACTTTATATTTAAGAATTTTAATTATATCAAAGGCATCACGAATGTTGAAACAACAGTGGATGAAATTCTTCTGCAGAAAGCAGGTGTATGTCAGGACTTCGCTCATATCATGTTGCAGTTGTTGCGAAGCATGAAAATTCCCAGTCGTTACGTGAGTGGTTATATTTGTCCGAATAAAAGCGGGTTGAGGGGAGAGGGAGCGACCCATGCCTGGGTAGAAGCCTGGATACCACGATTCGGCTGGGCAGGAATAGATCCAACGAATAATGTATGGGTCACCAACACACACGTGAAACTGGCTACGGGCCGCCATTTTACAGATTGCAGCCCTGTAAAAGGAACGTTTACAGGTCCTGCTAACCAACATCTCACAGTATTTGTCTCAGTTGATTACGAAGACGGTCAGATATTTGAAGAGCTGAATAACGTAAAAATGAAAAGAGAATCCGCGATAACAGGAACTCCGCATTTTTCACACGCTGCGCAGCAATAGATTCGTTCAGTACAAGTCCATTTAAATAGTCCCTGGCAGCGCCTCTCTTTTCCGGGAAGTAGAGAGTAGTAACTTTGTTGTAAATAAAGTGAAATGTCTAATCCCGTCTTCAAATCTTTTTATCCATTTACGCAGGAATTATTCGCTGAATATCCATTGATGAGCGATGCAATATTGGATGCTGCTATTGAAAATGCTTCGGAAGCTTATAGAACATGGAAAAAATATAAATTTTCGGAAAGAGCAGATATTTTTAAAAATGTCGCTGCGATTTTAAGACGTGATCAGGAAACCCTTGCCACCCTGGTTACCCGT
>DATHPV010000098.1:0-5541 GCA_035483495.1 Puia sp. | reverse complement strand
TAACAATCAAATGTTGCCAGGAAGTAGGTGCGCATTACATTATTCGTGGTATCAGATATGTGAATGATTTTGAATATGAAAAGGCGATTGCCGATATGAATCGGAGTCTTGATTTTCAAATTGAAACCGTTTTCCTGACCTGCCTGCCCCAGTATACTTCTGTTGCTTCAACATTGGTTCGTGATGTTTTGCGCAACGGCGGCGATGTGTCCCAGTTTCTTCCTCAGGTTGTTGCGGACTCATTAAGAAATAAAAAGTAAACCCAAGAGTTATGTCGATTTGGTTTAAGAAAGACTGGGATATACAAAAGCTAAACCAGTTTGCAGCCAATACTATGAACGATCTGATTGGAATCAGATTTACCGAAGTAGGAGAAAATTATCTTAAAGCCACCATGCCGGTTGATCACCGCACGCGTCAGGCTTATGGATTATTGCACGGCGGTGCCTCTGCAACACTTGCTGAAACCATTGGAAGTGTCGGTTCTGTGCTGGTTGTAGATCCTGATCAGTCTATATGTGTTGGTGTAGAAATAAATGCGAATCATTTACGAAGTGTAAAGGATGGATTTGTAACGGCCACTGCTATCCCGCTTCATCTCGGGATGTCGTCTCATGTATGGGATATCAAGATCATCGACAAAAATGAAAAACTGATTTGTGTAAGCCGTCTAACGGTTTATGTAAAGAAGAAACCGGCGGATTTCAATACATCTACAATTGCCGGATAAGTATTTTGCAATACCAAATTAAAATTTGCAGAACCAATCCACCTGATCTCAGTGATATCTTCTTCCATTTGAGGAATGAGTGTTTGGAATCCCTTTGTTTTCATTAGCCACCAATGTGTTTCTTTAAGAATTTTCTTCCCTCTCTCTACATATTCATGTTCTGTAATAAGTAAAAAACGTATAAGCTGCAGCTGCCTGACACCTGTTTCTTCTTCCACTTCGCGAATGGCACATTGTTCCAATGTCTCCCCTCTGTCCAGTTTCCCCTTTGGAAGATCCCACTTACCTCTTCTGAATATGAAAAGAACTTCACGTTGTTCATTTTCTACCAACCCACCCCCTGCCTGAATAAAAGTTCTGTTTTCGTCTTTCATAATTAATGTAAATATAAAAAGCAGTTTTTAATATTGAAGCTGAATTACTTTAATGTTCAAACCGATGTCGCGTACGATTAATTATTTTAACTTCACGTCATGACAAATGAAAAAGCTGTTGCTGAAAAACTGCTGGAAATCCAGGCAATAAAATTGAGTCCGGAGAAACCATTTACGTGGGCATCGGGATGGAAAAGTCCAATCTACTGCGATAATCGAAAAATACTTTCCTTTCCACATATCCGGGAATTTATTAAATCGGAAATGTGCAATCAAATATTCGATATGTTCCCGAACGCTGATATACTTGCCGGAGTGGCGACGGCTGGGATTGCATGGGGAGCGATGGTTGCAGATCAGCTTAAACTTCCTTTCATATATGTTCGTTCTAAACCCAAGGAGCATGGAATGGGAAATCAGATTGAGGGTTTTTATGAAAAAGGAAAACAGGTGGTTGTAATTGAGGATTTGATTTCAACAGGAAAAAGTAGTATGGCTGTTATCCAGGCGCTCAGAGCAGCAGGCTTGGAAATAGCCGGTCTGGTTTCTATCTTTAACTATGGTTTTGACGAAGCTGTTAAACTTTTTTCGTCAGAACTTGTAGTTACCAAATCATTAACTGACTATACTAATCTGATAGGACTGGCTGTGGAAAGAGGGTCGGTGAGTCATGCTCAATACGAAACACTTGTTAAATGGAGAGAAGATCCTGCCAACTGGAATGCAGTTTCGTATTTTTGAAATTAAATAAGATCATATGAAAAAGGTTTTATGTTTGTCAGTTTTGGTGCTGTCCGGATTTATTGGTTTTTGCCAGGTTGAAGCACCTGTTCGTAAAGGGGCGATCGAAACTGTAACAATCAGCGTACCTACTGTACAATGCGAAGAATGCAAAGACAGAATCGAAAAATACCTTACACGCGAAGAGGGCATACAGAAAGTATCGGTGGATTACAAAAAGAAAACATGTAAAGTCACTTACCTGTGGGACCGCACAACTACAGAAAATATTAAAACTGCCATTGCGAACGTTGGCTACGATGCCGGGGATGTTACAGCAGACCCCGAAGCGTATAAAAAGCTGCCCACCTGTTGCAAAAAACCAGAGGACGGCGGGGGTCATTCAAAACAATAATTACTAATATTTTATTTCTACCGGAAATCTGCCTTCTCCCAGGCCAAGCTCAGCAGAGGCAGCATTACTGATGCGGGTAATCAGGCCGGCACTTTCTTTCATGTCAGGCAATTGACCCAGAACTTTTGCATAAATCGTTTTTCCATTGGCACCGGAAACACGGATAATTGTCCCAACAGGTACTCCATTCATCAGTGCGTAATATTTTCCATCGGACCATCCACTGGTGCTTTTAAATGTTCCAGCCTGACCGCTGGTATTTTTTCCAGAAGTGGTATAGTCGCTACTGAAAAATCCACCGTTACTATGACTCAAAGCATAGTTATTTATTTTTTCATTCGTATTACTTACAGTCGACGTTCCGGTAGTGGTATTGGAAACAGCAGTAACAGTAGTTTTAGCGGGCTCCGCCCTATATAAGGGAGCAGAAACTGTTGTTGAGGCCACAACTTCTGTTTGTTTCCCCGTTTTATTGCCAGAATCAGAAGTTGAAGGTAAAATAGAAGGATTTGAAGAAATTCCGGATGCCAAAGGAGAAAGGTCCGTTTTTACTCTCAAAAATCCAACGATGAGATCGGTTCCAGCCCTTAAGTCATCCCTTTTAATATTGTTCCATTTTTCAAGACTGGTAACCGGTACATCATTGTATACAGAACTCAATTTGAACATCCATTCCTTTTCTTCAACCATGTGATATATGGGCACCAGTGTCTCCCCCGGTATTTTTAGCTGCTTTTGATCGAAGTTAGAAGCATTGAGAGGAATATTAAGTTGGGTTGCCACTTCCAGTGGCTTGTCAAAACTCATATTGTTAAAACTGGCTATATCGTGGGGGCTGAGATTGAACAAACGTCCTATACTATACCAGTTTTCCTTAGCAACCACCATATGAACCAGGTAAAATTTACCGTTAGTGCCCTCAATATGCAATTGAACATGTTGTGAATGTCCCTTAAAGGCGTAAAATATGAATAATACAAAAAATACGATCCTGTTTTTCATGTCAGGCATTTATGGATGAACGCAAAGATGCTTACTTATCTTGCAAATAAAATATTAAAATATTTCCTGTTTTCGTATTCTCCACGACTTAGGATAGTAGTTATTAAATCTTTTTTCAAGCAATTTTATCCATCCCAAACGCTGATTCTGGTATGAAACGACCCTCCAGCCCCTTCCCTCTATATTCCTTTCAAATGCTTCACCGCGTAAAAAATGGAGTGCATCCGTTTTTGAGATATCAATACATTCAGAATCCTTCTTCAAAAAATTGGCCAAAGCAAGTTCATGATCTGGTATCAATTCCTTTTCGCCCGACTTACCAACTCTTATTCCCGCTTTTTTCAGGTAGAGATTGTTTTGAAGAGTTTCCAGGTCGTTTAAAAGGTTTTCTGAAATAGCGTGTATTGTTTCCCCAATCAGGATGAAAGAGAGTGATTTTTCGTTTAACCATGGTGTAATCTGTTGTTCTATCCTCCTTGCAATTTTTGGGAAACTATGTTTCGATCTCACTGCGCCAAAGGAGGCGGGCGCCTCTTTCTTTTGAATAACAGATATAAAAAATCCTTCGCCCGAAACATTGTAGGGGTAAAATCTATATCCATGTGCTCTATGTTGACGGGATATTGTTTCAATAATATTCCAGTTCAAATCCGGATATAAAGGAACAGATTCGCATGGAAATTTTTGGAATATCGAGTCGAGAACATCTTCATTTTCTTCTTTTGAGTAAGAGCAGGTGGAGTAAATCAGGTATCCGTCTTCCTTGAGGCTATTCCAGGCATCGGCCACAATTCGCTGTTGTCTTAACTGGCAAAGGTGTACCAGGTCGGCGTTCCATTCTCCGGAAGCTTCCGGGTTTTTTCTAAAAAGACCACTTCCACTACACGGCGCGTCGATTAAGATGATGTCAAAAAAACCGGGTAGTCGTTTAAAATGTTCCGGATCATTATTTGAAACTATACCATTTGCATTTCCCCATTTAATCATGTTTTGAGATAAAACTGGGACTCTTGTTTTGATGACTTCATTACTAACCAGGAGAGACCCGGCCGAAATAATGGATTGGATCAATGTGGATTTCCCTCCGGGAGCAGCACACAAGTCCAAAACCCGGAGATTTTTGCTTACATCGGCAATCTGTTTGATTGCGTGCGCAAGAAACAAACCGGATGCTTCCTGAACATAATATAGTCCCGCATGAAAAAAAGGATCGAATGTGAAAGCTGGACGTTCTGAGAGATAATATGAGTCAGCGCACCAGGGAACGCTGTCAATAATATTAAACGGAGGGTCTTTTATTTCATCCGGCCACCCTTTATCAGAATGATTTGATTTTCCAGGATTCATATGCACCGATACGATCTGGTTTTCGGATGCATGAGCAGCCAGAAATTTAACCGGATCAAAATGGTCCATTTTATTGAGAGATTGGATAAGTTCCGATGGTATATTGACCGCCAATATTAATTTTTAACGTGATTGAATTTAATTGAACCGGACCATGAATTTTTGTTTCACCTGGAACTCATCTCTAAAAAATACCAGGCCTGCTGAAAAAATATCAATACTCATTTTAACTTTAGGATGTGATTGAATAATTGACCAGGCTTCTTCCATCTCCGTGCTCCAGTGTATGTCGTGAATGATAATCAAAGAAGAAGGTGAAACTTTATTCAAAAAAATTTCAAAATAATCCAGCACTGCTTTTTTTCTGTGATTTCCATCTATATATATTAAATCCGCCGGAGGATTTGAATCGATAACTTTCTTAAGAACTTCATCAAAATTACCATTCATCAATTGAATATTTTTCAGCTTTAGTTTTTCAAAAGTTTCTTTTGCAATTTCTCCAATAGGATAAGATCCTTCAATAGTTGTAACCTTACTGGCGTCATTAGCTGATGCCAGATAAGCCGTTGAGATACCCAGGGAACTTCCCAATTCGATAATTATTTCTGACGGATAATAGTTTGCAAGTCTAAATAAAAGCCGTCCAAATTTTTCAGTTGATACAGCATTCCCTGCAATCTCCGACAGCTTTTTTGATCTCTCTTCTCCTTTTCCTGAACCGGCACCCAAGTCAGTATATTGAATGATTCTATCATCCCGAAGAAACATCTTTCTTAATTTTTCGATGTTTTCATAAGCATAATAATTTCGGGTATCATTCAGAACTGATGTGATAAAATCATATACGAATGGTGAATGAATACCATGACCTCTGCTATTGAATGCATGAAAGTAATATCGAACCCATTTAACAGCAAGTCGCGATTTAGAATACATAAGGGACCTTATCG
>DATHPV010000097.1:0-9770 GCA_035483495.1 Puia sp. | reverse complement strand
AATGTTTGTCGCTCCCAAAAGTCCTGTCGAATGGCCGCCCGGCAATGATTTTTAATTCGTAGGTTTTAAGGTAATCATAGTCCACGCCAATCACGCGATACTGTTTCTGTTTGGATTCATCCTGTCCCACTAGTTTAATCCCTCCGGCATTCCAGCCCACGGGTTCTCCTGCGATGCTTGTCGACACGGTGATGTGCTGAATAGATGGTACCTGTTCCAGTTCCTGTTTGAACGCCGTGATTCTTTTCAAAAAAGTGGAATCAATGCCCACCAGCGGACGGGGTAATACCAGCGTCTGATCGATATTGATTCCAAGAGTTTGCCTGCGCATGTATTGAATCTGTTGGTAAACGACCACGGTGCCAATCAGTAAAAATAAAGACGCCACGAATTGAAAAACGACCAGTGATTTTCTTAACAACATTCCCTTACCGGAATTTCCAAGTTTTCCCTTGAGTACATCCACAGGATTAAAACCTGACAAAACAAAAGCTGGATACAAGCCGGATAAGAAAACACCAATCAGAAACAGCACGATCAGCGCCAGCCAGAATGTGGGTTTTGCAAATAAAGAAAAACTTAAATGCTGACCGGAAACTGCGTTGAAACCTGGAATCGCAAGCACAACGATGATGAGTGCCAGTAATAAAGCAATGAAGTTTAACACAGCAGACTCAGACAAAAATTGGATGATGAGCTGTGCGCGTTGCGAACCCACCGCTTTTCGCACACCAACTTCTCTCGCCCTGGTGATGGCGCGGGCCGTTGCCAGGTTGATATAATTCACCCAGGCAATAACCACTATGAAAAATGCAATGCCCAATAAAAGATAAACCGTTTTTCCATCGCCGTTTTCACCTGGCTCCAGCATATAATGAGAATACAGATGGATATCACCCAGGGGTTGTAAACGATAAATGACCCCAGCATTATATTTTTTCATGTCGTCCTTCGTAAACTTCTCTACCACCGGAATCATCTTCTTTTCCACCACAGCAGGAGTTACGCCCTTATTCAACAGCAGATAAGTAAGACATCCATCCCATTGCCAGGCGGTTTCGGGACCGTTGCCCGTAGAGTCGGTTGTCCATTTTTGGAATGTTGCGTAGGAGAGAAGGATATCGGGCTTTAGTTGCGTATTGACAGGCGCATCGGCATAAACTGCCGTGATTTTATAATTGCTGTTACGATTCAACTCCAGGGGTTTTCCCACAACATTCGTGGTGCCGAATAATTTCATCGCGGTGGATGCAGACAGTGCAGCTGTGAACGGATCCTTCAGCGCAGTGGCTTTGTCGCCGGCCAGCATAGGAAAGGTGAATATGTTGAAGAAAGACGCGTTGGTGAAATATACCTTTTCGATTTTTACCGGCTGGTTCCTGACTTCGGCGGTGACCCGGTCGTTCTGGATCACCTTCACATAATCCTCTATCTCAGGTATCGCCGCCTTAAAAGCGTTGCCCACTCCGAACGCGCCGGCAGCCCATTGGGTGCTGATCTTACCATTGTCGAAGCGGTCCTGCTGCACCCTGTAAATCCGGTCCTTATGTTGCTGGAAATTCTCGAAACTCAATTCAAAGGCGACATACTGAAGGATCAGCATACACGCCGCGATCCCAATCGCCAAACCCAGAATATGTATGGATGAATAGGCCTTATGCCGCCTGATATTTCTCCAGGCAGTGATGAAGTAGTTTTTAAACATCAATGTATTTTTAACCGGTTAAAGACTGGATCCTTACTAAGGTCGGGCGAAATTTGAAAATGTTGCATTTGTAAACTTCCCAACACATCGTCGCAAATGGCCCGAATTTTAGGGGGAAGCTTACAACATTTCTAAATACCACAAAAGTAAATAGCAGACACCGTTAGCCGTGTTTCAAATTTCCCCTGGTTATCAAATCAATACGAATTATTTCCTACGAATTTTAACCTACCTATTGTTTCGTACGAATAAATACCTATATTTGGGTAATGAAACCGGAACAGGACAATCAAAACCGCAAACAGGAGCCCACTAAAGCAGAACTGGAAATACTCAACGTGCTTTGGGAACATGGCCCTTCAACCGTTCGTTTTGTGAATGACAAACTGAACGAATTACGCGATGTGAATTATACCTCCACGCTGAAGCTCATGCAGATAATGGCCGACAAGGGTATTGTGAAACGCGACGAGCGACAGATGAAGCATATCTACCACGTCGCCGAAGAGGAACAGAAAACAAAGAGCCAGTTGCTGGACAAGTTTGTGGATTCGGTATATCAGGGCTCGGCAGGTAAACTCGTAATGCAGTTGCTTGGTAATAAAAAAGCTTCGAAAAAAGATATAGCCAGCATAAAAGAGATCCTCGACAAACTTGATAAAAAGTAATTTATGTTATTACAACTTATAACTAACAACTCATTCGACCGCCTGGCCGTCGCGTTATGTAATACACTGATGCATTCTTTATGGCAGGGAATTTTACTGACTGCCATCGCCGGACTCATCATCATGTGCACCCGGAAAGCGAGTTCGGCGCTGCGATATAATTTGCTGATCGCCGCTCTGTTATTTTTCGCAATAACTGTTTCGGTAACCTTTGTATGGCAATACGATCGCAGCAGACCAACAATTGCAACAGGGATGCAGCCATTGACAAATATGTATGGCAATCCTGTGCAGTCTATTCACTTGTATTCAGGCGCACAGGCTTTACAGCAGCCGCTCACAGTAAAAATCAATAATTTTCTTTCGGAACACCATTATAGTATTGTGTTTTTCTGGTTCCTGATTGTTTGTGCGCGTTGTCTGCAACTGGCTTTCGGCCTCTATGGTATTTATCGCCTGCGCCGGGTGCAGGTTACAATCGTGAAGGGCGATTGGCAGAACCGTTTGCGTTTAATGGCTGACGATTTTCGTTTAAGCAAGGCCGTTACATTACTGGAATCAGGACTCGCAAAAGTACCGATGGTGATTGGTCACCTGAAACCCGTGATACTGGTGCCCCTGGGTTTGCTCAACGCACTTTCTGCAGAAGAAGTAGAAGCGATCCTGATACACGAACTGGCTCATATCAATAGACGTGATTACCTCGTGAATATGCTGCAAAGTTTTATGGAGATCGTATTTTTCTTTAACCCTGCAGTGCTCTGGGTTTCGAAACTGATTAAAACCGAACGCGAGAATTGCTGCGACGATCTGGCTGTGGCTCAGAATAATAATAAGATAAATTATATCCGCGCGCTGGTTTCCTGCGAAGAATACCAGTCTTCAGTTCCGGCTTATGCCATGGGACTGACTGGCGAAAAAAATACTTTGCTTAACAGGGTGAAACGTTTGGTGAATAATCGCAATTATTCGCTCAACCTTTTCGAAAAAACGGTGCTGGCTGTTTGCCTCATCCTATTCGCTTTGGGTGTGTCGGCATTTACAGCGAGAGAACATATTCAAAAAGCGCTGAATTCGTTTGTTGCCGTCAAACATCACGATATTAAAGCAGGGCATACCGTGAAAGCGGTTGTTGATACCACGCATAAGAAGCAGGAAGCGCAGCGAAACAATGCAAATGAATCGCTGAATCCCGTGTCACAACATCACAAGGATACACTCATAACTACAGGCAGTCCTGCATTGGATATTTTGGTCCATACACTTGATAGTTTGAAGGTAAACGTCAGATACAAACCGCCCATGACCCAACTGGCAGAACCAGACACCACTCCGGTGCAAACTTTAAGAATGACGTACAAAGGGTCAAACGATCAAGTACATGAGATCGGCCGTGAACTTTATCGCGAAAATCTTTTAACAGACACCCAGCATGTGAGTATAAGCCTGAGCGAACTCGAATTGGTCGTCAATGGCGTAAGGATGCCGGAAGATGTTCATATAAGAATATACAATCAGTTTGGTAACGGGATCAATAATAGCGGCAGCCTTGCTTCCCCTTACGAAAACAGCTATCCGGGCCCACATGATAATTTTATCAAACAACGAAGCGAGGAAATTGCCTATGAGCTTATAAAAGAAAATCTGGTGAAGGATAAAACTTACTTTACTTATAAGCTATCGAGAGACGAATTCTCAATTGATGGTATAAAACAGCCGGAAGAATTACGCCGCAGGATCATTGATAAGTATTTTAAACCGGATGATAATTTCAATATCGGTTATAGTTTCAGGGAGCCAGGTATTTATGGAGGGTCGGGCAGCAGCTATAATCATTCTTCAGCAGAATATCAGCACCAGAGTGAGGATCAGAAAAGGTATTGGGCAGGTCAGCAAATAAAGATCATTGACGAAATGGCGCGGGAGGGTCTCATAAACGACCGGCACGATCTTTCATTTACACTTACAGACAAAACATTTGTGATCAATGGGTTGGTGCAAAACAACGAAGTTTTTCAAAGATACCACCAGGAATATGCACCGGTCCACTCCGGCGACAACTGGGTCTGGAACTGTATCGTCAATCCTGGGAATAATTCAACAGACGCCTACAGGTCTCGTGACTGGGATGCATATAGTCGGCAGGAGTCTGCAGATCGTCAGCGAATGGAAGCTGATAGAGATAAGAAACTTGTTGCCGATCTGATGCAGGATGGTTTGATAACTGATCCGAACAATGTGGTCTTCACGCTCACCGGTAAAGACCTTACCATCAATGGAAAAAAACAAAGCAACGAGATCTTCCAAAAGTATAAGGAAAAATATGAGCCCAATGCAGGCAGCGGCTCCAGCTGGACCTATTCGCATCACGAGTAGGTCAAGTGTTTAATTGATTTACTGGTTTTGTCTGGTCTTTTATGTGTAGGACACTGGAAAAGCGTTCATTTTTATGTAGTAAGGATTACTACTGACGAATTAGGATCCGTGGCTTTCTATTTTTTTGCTAATATGGATATGTTTATTCAAAATCATATAAGCAAGTAAACAGACCGCGGTGTATGTAGAAAAACAATCGTTCAGTCAAATTCAAATTGAATCGAATAGACATTCAATTCAGATGCTGAGCTTTGGCTTTTGAATCCCACCGATTCAAATAATTTTTGAGCGATCAGGTTGTCTTTTTCAGTTTCAAGCTGGATTAATGTTGATTTGTTTTTAATAGCAAATTTGACAGCCACTTCAATGAGATTTAGGGCTATTCCCTTTTGGCGGTAATCCGGTAGAACATAGAGATCATAGACAATCGTAGTCTTTACCACATTTGTTGGCGAACAATTCGAATACAATTGGATAAATCCTACCGGGATCATTTCGGTCTGATTTCTCAGGGCCATAAAAAGTACGGGCTCAGTTTTTTCATCACGGAAAAAATTGCATTGACTAAATAAATCAGCGAAACGATTCCTATGATTATCATTTATTCTTTCAACTCTGTATTCATTCATTTTAGACAATCATATTTTTTTTGGTCGGTCCAGTTCAAACCGGATCTTGCCTTTTTCGTATCGTGAGCTTCGCGACGGAACATTTGAAGTTCTTTGTAAGTTGTAATGAGAAGATCTCGATAATATGCTATCTACTTTGATAATGTTAGCAGCAAAATGAATTATGGGTTTATTACAAAATGGTCGCTGTCCGAAACAGGAGCCGGTCATTACAAATATTCCGATCACTAATAATAATTTTGAATGCGAATTCATTCGATTTACTTTTATATGGTAAAATAACGATCGAAAATCCCTGTATTAAACCCGATTCTTGCTAAAAAAAATGCGCAACGTTTTACAAATAAATTAAAGATGTTGCTATGGGGAAAATATATTCAACGGGTTGGCAGATTTTTTCAACCCTTACCGGACATTAAAATAACCGCTGCTGTATCAGGGTCATAAAATCAGTCTTGAATTTTTCACTCAATGGGATTTGTTTTCCGGCTATATAAATATGGTTATCCTGAATTTTACTGATCTGTCTGGTATTTACAATATAGGAATTGTGTACGCGCATAAAAGGTAATGGAAGTTGCTCCTGTATGTCTTTTAAACGCCTGTAGATAAGTATACGTTCTGTAATGGTGACCAGCCGTACATATTCTTTCTCGCCTTCAAAATATAGAATGTCTTCCATTCTGATTTTATTCAATGTCTTTCCCGACTTCACAAAAAACCACTCTTTTTCCGGTGTGGAAGTAGGAGTATTTGAAGTTTGGCGGTTATTAAAATGAGCCTCGATCTTTTGTGTTGATGAAAGGAAGCGATTCAGCGTGATGGGCTTTAACAGGTAATCGATGGTTTGGAAAGTATAACTTTCTGCAGCGTGCTCGGAGTAGGCTGTGGTAAATACAATTTTTGTTTCTTTTGGCAATAAAACAGCGAGTTCCATCCCTGATAACTTGGGCATATTGATGTCCAGAAAAATAAAATCAACTTTGTTCTTTTTCAAAAACGCGATGGCTTCCAGTGCATCGTAACATTTAGCCAACAGCTGCCATTGGGTGGTCTGATGGATCAGTATTTCCAGCAGGTTAACCGCATTGGGTTCGTCATCAATAATGATACAGTTCAAATTCATGATAACGGAACTTTTAAAAAGGCAGTGAAATAGGGATCCGTACGGTCAATATTCAATTCAAACTTTGTTCCGAATAAAAGAGTAAGGCGTTTGCGCAAATTCTGGATCCCGAAACCATGGGAGGCTTTCTGTGTTTGTTTATCGTGAATGTGGTTGCGGGTTTGAAATAACAGGTATCCATCTTTGTGAATCAGGGAGATGTCCACAATATTTTGGCTGCTTGATTTATCAATCCCGTGTTTAAAGATATTTTCTACAAAGGTCATCAGTAGCATAGGAGGGATGCTCGCTTCTCCATTACATTCCTTAGTAAAATGAATCTCTGTTTCGTGCCGGATGCGGATTTTTTCCAACGCAATATAATTTTCTATAAAGAGGATTTCGGTTTGCAATGATACTTCGTCCTTAGTGCTCTCATCTACAAAATACCTCATAATATCCGAAAGTCGTTCGATCAGGCTGGCCGTTCTGGGAGCCTCGCGATAAGCTTCGTAATAAATATTGTTCAACGTATTAAACAAAAAATGTGGCTGCACCTGTGATTTTAGCAAATTCAATTCAGCCTGGCTTTTTTGAGCCAGAATTTTTTCTGATTGCTGCTTCAAGGCAAAATAAGCAATTGCTATCCTGAATATAAAGCTGAGCATATAAGTTAAGAACCCGGCCAAAACATAATTCACTGCTGTTCCGAAGGACCAGGTCTCAGGCTTACCAGGATTAAATGAATTATAAAGTGATATGATCAGATAACCCCTGGTCAAACCTGCTCCTATCAGCAGGATTATAACACACAAAACGTATTGCACCTTTTTTCCCCGTTGGTAATAAACCGGGAAAAGGAATTTAATATTCCCGTAAATAATCAGTGCATAGAAGGAAACATTGACCAGGGCGAAGCTACCCGACCAGAGAAAACCATCCTGAGGCAGCATAGAGAAAAAGACAATAAAAAACACGGCAACCCAAACCAGCCACTGCAGCTGTGTAATCGTTGCCTGTCCGCTAAAAAACTTCATACTTAAAATTACAGGGCTTTTTAGTGATGACCGATTGTTTTCAATAATCCGGCATTTATATTCAATCAATGGCTGCCCTGCCATTGATTTTTTTGGCCAAATCATTATAAAAACAGCATAATCCGTTGAAATGATTTGACTATATAAATAATATAAAGAAGGTTTACCATTCATTTATTCATCCAAATAGTAAAAAAATGAAACGTCTGACACTATTATTTTCGTTCGTCATACTAACACTCGTTACCGGATCAACGTATGCACAGTTTACCCAGCCGCAGATGGTAACTGAATGGCAAAGGGCAAAAACATATACCAAAGCCTACCTGGATGCGATGCCGGCAGATGGTTATAGTTTTAAACCGACGCCCGAAATCCGTTCTTTTGCTGAACAAATGCTTCATCTGGCCACTGACAATTATGGTTTTGCGGCTTTTGCAAGCGGAAAACAAGCTCCGGGTGCTGACACAGCACTTGAAAAAACAGTTCAGCCAACAAAGGAAGCCACTACAAATGCGGTTATGGATAGCTATGATTTTATGATCAGAACATTACAAAGCATGACGGCTGATCAAATGAATGAGTTGGTGAAAAGACGTAATGGGCAGGAAATATCAAGATCCAACCTTTTCGGGAAAGGATTTGAACACCAGACACATCATCGTGGTCAGACAACCATTTACCTGCGTTTAAAAGGTGTGACACCGCCCAATGAAATGCTGTTTTAATTCTGTCGGGTATGCCATTTTATGTCATTCTTTTTTCTCATTTGCTAATGGATGATTTTCTCCTAAGCATTAACAGTTCAGATAACCAGCATGATAAAACAGCCAGCGATGAAGGTGACAATAATATAAATTATTTCCATTTAATGACATCAATAATTCATGTTCCTATCCCGATTTACCAGCGTTGTTCATTTCGCACTCGTCCACAACCTTTTCTGTGCAGTACCATAATCACCCAGGTGATAAATACTCGCAGAAGATATTTTGAATGTAAATGAACTATATGGTTTAGCCATTAAATCTTTTAAATAGGTCGCCTGCGCCAAACCAATTGTTACATGCGGAAGATATTTTGCGCCGCTATGATCCGGGATGAATCCGTTTACATATTCAGTGAGACCTTTCACAATGGGCCATCCATTTGGATTCTGAACAAATGCCGAATCACTGCCTGTGACTATAAAAGGTTTTACTGCCTCAATTATTTTCGATTGATAAGTCAACAGTTCCGGTGTTGTATTAATCGTAATGCCTGCTAACCCCAACGTCTTGTCAGGAAGAAAGTAAAAACCCTTTGAGGTCAGCGTTTCTTTCTCAGGTTTTTCTCTTCTTACCACTTTATCTACTGCATCAATTACTTTTTTCAGATCGGCAGTTTTTATAAAACATTGCAGTACGCTGATATGAGGCGTGTGTACTGCATCCAGTGAAAAACTACCCGGACCGGAATAATTATTTCGCATGAGTGCATTGTATGCTTTTGCAGAATCCAGCATGGTCTGGTTGGGATTGAGCAGGATGTCAATTCCAATTACATCTGTTTGCGCGAAGGAAACATTGAAACTTGAAAAAAATATGATCAGGACGAGGCAGCTGATCACTTTGAAGAGTGATTTTTTCTGCATAAAATGAAAGTTTAATTTTTTTTATTCCTGAATAACGGTTATCTGATTGCCGTCCAGTCTGAATTTTACTCCAGGTTGTTCAAGACCTTCCAACAATGTGGTGAACTTCATAAACAGTATCTTTAAAAACGGCAACTTATATTTCTGCGATATGTTCTTTCAGAACTTAATTTTGATGATCAAATATCAATTATTTCGTAACAGAGTTCCACTATTCCGCTTTTATAAGCAGTCACATTTTTCAGGTGCAATGCCTGTTCTTTTCCTACTTCGTCAAAAAACAGTGTTCCGTCACCCAAAATAATGGGGAGAATTGACTGTCTTATTTCATTCGCCAGGTTTAAGCGAATGAAATCTTTTGCAAGACTGGCGCCGCCCACGAGCCAGACATTTTTGTAGTTTGGTCTTAGTCGCTCATTCACAAGTTTGATCAGTTCTCCGGAATAAATTTCAATGTTCTGCCTGTCAACCGACAGTTTTCTGCCAGTCAGAACAATGGTCGGCACGTCTCCATAAACCCAGCCATAAGATTTTGAAAGCTCCAATGCGTGCTCATATGTCCGTGAACCCATTATATAGCAGTCGATCGATTTCAGAAATTCCACTGCATCTTCTTC
>DATHPV010000096.1:0-3640 GCA_035483495.1 Puia sp. | reverse complement strand
TGTAAACAATCTGCATTTTATTTCTACGCCCGACACTCTAAATTTGAGTGACCTTTGGCATAACCTGACAAACGATTTTTCTTTATATTCTTTCCCGGATTCAAAAAATTCACAACAGTTTCTTAAAGCAGGAATAAGCTTCCAAACCATGACGGGCACTTATGACGCTGGCGAACGTTCGCTTTACAATGTATTTTTGCACGGAGAGTACAGAAATAAGACACGAAATAAAAAATGGGATGTTGAGGCAAACGGAACCTTTTATATAAACGGATTTAATGCAGGTGACTACAGCGTGTATATTAGTTTAAAACGACAGATTAGTAAAAATCTGGGATACCTTCAGGTGGGTTTTGAGAATGTAAACAGGACATTAAGTATGGCCTGGAGCCAACAAAGCAGTTTTGGTTTTGGAGTGCCTGCGGGATCGTTTAACAAGGAGAATGTAATTCACTTATTCGGATCTATTGATCAACCTAAATTAAATCTGACTCTTACAGGAAATTACTATTTACTCAATAACTACCCCTATTTTACCAATTACTATAACGCTGCACAGGAAACGAATCCATTTAATGTACTAATTGTCACCGGTGATAAAAGATTTCCCCTGACCAGACATTTGATTTTACGACTTATGGCGGCAGTTCAAAAAGTGGCGGGAGCCTCTCCTGTAAATATCCCTTTATTCGTAACCCATGGTCAGGTGGGTTACGAAGGTAAACTGGGGCTAAAGAATTTAAATCTTGCTTTTGGACTTGAGTTCCGTTATTTTACCCCTTATACAGCCGACGGTTATTCACCCGTCGTCGGTCAGTTCTTTACACAAAATCAGACTACCATCGCCGAAAAATTACCTGATATTACTGCATATGTAAATTTCAGAATTAGAAGTTTTGTGGCTTATTTCAGAACAGAAAACCTTAATACTTTTGAAATTTCGCCTGCAACAGGATTTGGTTTTACAAATAATAATTTTGTTGCTCCATCCTATCCCTATGCAGGACTGAAAATAAGGCTTGGCATATACTGGAGTTTCGTAAACTGACGTTTATAAAGAGTAGAAACTTAAAATGACAAATACACAGTCCATATGGAAAAGACTTGTTAGGATAATTCGCTTTTTATTTACAAAAAAAGATTGTTGTAAATGAACAGAATATATCTGATAGCGTTTTTAATGACGTTAACTTCAAATTTATTTTCACAAATGAGAGTAGGAGAAGATGCGGCTGAATTATCTCTTCCGGATCAGAATGGTAAAATAGTATCTCTATCGGTTTTAAAAGGGAAGGTTGTCCTGATTGATTTCTGGGCAAGTTGGTGTGGACCTTGCAGACATAATAATCCTAACCTCGTAAAATTGTACAACAAGTTTCATGATAAGGGGCTTGAGATATACGGAATTTCACTGGATGAAGAAGTGAATAGCTGGAGAAAGGCTGTTCGCCATGACAGGCTTTCCTGGATTCAGGTTATTGACGACAAGGGCTGGGAGGCGCAATCGGCTTCAAAATATGGTGTTGACATGATTCCTTCTTCGTTTCTTCTTGACAAACAAGGTATAGTCAGAGCTATTGATCTGGAAGGTTCGGAATTGGAAAGTAATATCAGGGAATTGCTAAAGGAATAGATTCAGGGTTTTTAGGTTCGCAGGCTTGTGATTCAATTTCAGTTTCCAAGGTAACATGCTGGATATTTAGATGTAAAAGCTGATGTTTAATTTCATTTTTTATTTTTTCCTGGTCTTCCATTCTGATATCTTCTTTTAAAACTACATGTCCGGTCAAAGCATTTTCCGTAGTACTTAATGCCCAGATATGTATATGATGAAAATCTTGCACTCCGGAAATCTTTTCAATGGTCGATCTGACAGCTTTCAAATTAATTCCCTGAGGAACTCCATCAAGAGATAATCGCAGACTATCTCTCAAAAGATTCCATGTACTGAAGACTATTACGGCCGCTACCAATATGCCGAGAATGGGATCAATCCAGTACCAGTTTGTATATACTATAATGATACCCCCGACAACAAGTGCGGCGGAAACTACAGCGTCGGACATCAAATGGAGAAAAGCACCCCGGATATTCAGATCGCTTTTTTTATTTCGAAAAAAAAGTAACGCGGTCGTTGCATTTATAATGATACCGATTGCTGCGACGATGGAAATGGTTTTACCAGGCAGAACTTCCGGCAGAATCAACCTGTGAATGGATTCGTATAAGATTGCACCGATGGAAATAAGTAGAATCCCGGCATTTAACAGGGCTACAAGTACTGTCGTTTTTTTGTAACCATACGTATAGATTGTATTTGACTTCGCCTTCGTCATGCGAAAAGCAAAAAGCGACAATCCAAGACTGGCGACATCAGCCAGATTATGACCGGCATCCGATAAAAGTGACATTGAGTGGATTGCAATTCCAACGACAGCTTCGATAAAAACAAATAAAAGGTTCAGAATTATTCCTACAACAAATGCAGTATTTACCGACTTAAGCTCGACAACATGACCATGAGAATGACCATGATGACTATGGGAATGATCTGAATGGCTGTGTGTATGTGTTTCCTCCATGGAGCTGTAAAGTTAGTGAATCGCAAAATATGACCTTTTCGACTGCCTGATGAATAATCAATTCTGGAAATAGACAACGGAGCATAATCCAGATCAAATCAAACTTATAATTAATTATAAAATGTCCCGGTGTTCAACAATGAAGGATCTATGTTTTCATAATTCCGTATTTCGTTATAAAGCGTATCTCTTTCAACGGGTTCACGCTTTACTTGTTTTATCAACGCAACCAATTCTGCAGTGGAAAGAGACGGATTTTGTTCTTCGGAACCTGCCATCGAATAAATCTTTGTAGAGTCGTCGATCGTGCCGTCAAGATCGTTAACTCCGAATGAAAGTGTTAGTTGGGCCCGCTGACGCCCCAGCATTGGCCAATAAGCTTTTATATGGGCGAAGTTGTCCAAAAAAATCCGACTTACTGCATAGACTTTCATATCCTCCAGAACAGAAGATTCGTGAATTTCACTCATGTCATTTCCTTTGTTCCTGAATTTAAGAGGAATAAAAGTATTGAAACCACCGGTTTCATCTTGCAGTGACCTGAGTCTTTCCATATGATCAATACGATGTTTGTAATTTTCAATATGACCATATAACATAGTGGCATTTGAATGCAAACCCATCAAATGTGCATTCCGGTGAATATTCAGCCATCCGTTTGCATCTACTTTATCTGCACAAATTTGCTCTCTGATTTTCTCATCAAATATTTCAGCACCTCCACCAGGCAGGGAATCCAACCCTGCATTGTGTAATAATTGCAAACCTTCTTCTACAGTTAATTTTGCTTTACGGAACATATAGTCAAGTTCTACAGCCGTAAAACCCTTTATATGAAGTTCGGGTCGGTGAGATTTAATTTTTTGTAAAAGCTCCGCAAAAAAATAAAGATTCATTTTGGGGTGAACTCCACCAACGATATGAACTTCTGTAACAGGTTTTCCGTGGTATTTTTTTACTCTATCCATCATTTGGGATATACTCAGTTCCCATCCTTCTTCTTTATGTGCGTATAGTTTTGAATACGAGCAAAAAGCGCACGAAAAAACACAAACATT
>DATHPV010000095.1:0-15181 GCA_035483495.1 Puia sp. | reverse complement strand
TGTAAGTTCCTCAAATTCTAAAATGGTGAGTTGTTCGGCTCTTTTATTAAAAAGCGGATCCTTCAGAACTTCCTCTGTAAAAAGTGATTTAACGGCGTTTCGGAGCATTTTTCTTCTTTGGTTAAATGCTGTTTTTACAAGTAAAAAAAACATTTTTTCTGTTCTGACTGGTGGTGATTCCTTTCTCGGCGTCAATCTTATGACTGCACTTTTCACCTTTGGCGGAGGTTTAAATGCCTGTTCACTTACTTCGAATAGATATTCAACTCTGAAAAAAGCCTGCAGCAATACACTTGTAACCCCATATATCTTGCTTCCTTCCGTGGCAGCTATGCGCTGAGCCACTTCTTTTTGAAACATACCAACTACCCTGTCAACATCCGGGCGCCAGTCCAGAATTTTAAAAAGAATTTCCGTAGAAATGTTATAAGGGAAATTCCCGATGATTGAAAATGAACCTTGAAAAGGTTTTTCCATTTTGAGAAAATCGGCCTCTATCAGATTTTCGTTAAAACCAGGATAACTCATTTTCAGAAATGCCACTTTTTCCTTATCAATTTCCACAGCCTTGAAATTGATATAATTCATAGCCAAAAGGCTTTTCGTAAGAGCCCCCGCTCCCGGTCCAATTTCCAGTAACTGTGAAATAGGATTTTGATGTAAGGATTCTATTATTCTTGCAATTACTGACTCATCTTTTAGAAAATGCTGACCAAGCGATTTCTTCAGATTAAGTAGTTGGGCTGGATGGGACATGAAGCAAAAATAAACCTTCCTTCAGGCTAATAATCGTATTTTTATCCATCGAAAAATAATACATGAGCATTCCTCAACAAAAGCCTGTTATAGGTATTTCCATCGGCGATCTGAATGGCATCGGAACTGAACTGGCTATTAAAACATTTTCGGATACGCGCATCCTGGAAATATGTACTCCCGTTCTTTTTGCTTCCAATAAACTGATAAACTTTTATCGAAAGTCGATTCCTGATTCTAATTTTAATTATCAACATATCAAGGATCTTTCAAGGCCTTTCCACAAGCAGATTAATTTGTTTAATTGCTGGGAGGAAGAAGTCGCCATTAATCCGGGGCAGCTTACCGACGTGGGAGGAGCTTATGCTGTAAAATCTTTGGTTGCAGCTGTAGACGCTCTGAAGGATAAAAAGATCGACGGATTGGTCACTGCCCCCATCCATAAAAAAAATATTCAATCCGCTGGATTTTCTTTTACCGGACATACTCCTTACCTGCGTCATATTTTTGGTGTAAAAGATGTTCTCATGCTGATGAGTTCAGAAAATTTCCGTGTCGGGCTTGTAACAGAGCACGTCCCTGTTAGCGAGATAACAAAGAATATCACAAGGGAATCCATTCTTTCCAAATTGAATATTCTCAAAGATTCGCTAATACGGGATTTCGGTATAGATAAACCCCGTATGGCCGTATTAGGACTTAACCCACATGCAGGTGATGAGGGATTAATAGGACGTGAAGAAGAAGACATTATTAAACCGGCGATCAAAGACGCAAAACATAACATGCTCGTATTTGGGCCCTATAGTTCAGATGCTTTTTTTGCCCGTAACCAGCAACAGAAATTTGATGCAGTACTCGCCATGTATCATGATCAGGGTCTGATACCCTTTAAGTCTCTGGCGTTTGGCGAAGGTTTAAATTTTACCGCTGGACTCCCGGCAATCCGGACATCCCCAGATCATGGTACAGCCTTCGATATCGCAGGAAAGAATAAAGCAGACAATGGCTCATTCCTGGCGGCCTTATATGGTTGCCTGGATATTGTGGAAAAAAGAAAGGAATTCATTGAGAACCATAAAAATCCCCTTAAAAAAATGGGTTCTGTTGTGCTTGCGGGCGCTGAAGACGAAAAAATCGAAGAAAACTGAGGAAAACATGGGTGTAAGGAAGTACTCCCATACTTTCTTTCCCTTCCACTTGCAAATTCAAAAAGCAAAAACTATCTTTGAAATATCCCCTTATACTACCCGCCGATCGTTCACTTTTTACTATCTTATAATACTCTCCAATAGCTATGTGAACTTTTCACATCTTGTCCCTTCTTTTGAATGACCTTCCGTTTTTCCCTTTAAGCTGAGCATTATCAATTTGTTCACTTCTTGAAATTAATAAAATGAAAAGGATCATTCCGTTTAGTCTTTACCTTTTGTTGGTAACACCAGTTGTTTTATTTGCCGATGCAAACTTACCAACTCCAAGAGAAAAATACGATACCAGTACAATTAACTCCGGTGGTTCCAAGAGCCTGATTCTCACGGGGAATCTTTCCACTTTTAATGCTGCCTATGGTAAAAATTATTTCGAACTCAATTGGAATACTGTGGCAGCTGACTTTGACCATTTTGAAATTGAACGCAGTCTGGATGGACAGAACTATGAAAAGATTGGCTCCATTAATAATAAGGACGTGACTTTAAGTAGCGGTCAATATACCTTCCGCGATCACTTCCACCCGACTGTTGCCAGAGATAATGATTTTTATTATCGATTGAAAGAATTTGAAGCAAACGGAAATGTTGTCTATTCGAAAATATTAATTGCAAGAATGTTCAATACCAAAAGCCTGGCCTCGCTGAGTATTACACCGGATCCTCTTGCAAATGATATACTTGTCAATGTTCAACTCAATCAGGATTCATATGTGATGATGAAAGTGAGTGACGACAAAGGTAATCTCATTCTACGGGAAGGGCAGAAAGCTCAAAACGGGCCGCACACATTTTCTCTTGAAGGCACGCATAACTTACATCCGGGACTTTACACTCTTGAGGTAACAGTTAACAGCAGGGAACGAATGGTAATGAAACTTGTGAAAGGATAGGCGAACATAGAAACACCAATAGATATCCGGTAGCCGAAATACCGGAAATGAAAGCCCTCCCGATTATCGTGGAGGGCTTCTCTCATTACGTTGTGAAGTCAGAGCTTTAAGGTCACATAAGATTGTAAACTTTTTACATAATGATCAAATGCCTTTGCACCTGACGATGTGATCTTGCAAATTGTATGAGGATAGTTGTCCCTGAATTTTTTAATCACTTCAATATAACCTGCTTCCCTCAATTTGTTGATCTGCACGCTAAGATTGCCTGCAGAGGCTTTTGTTCTTTCCTTAAGCAGATTAAAATCTGATTCTTTTTCACGCATCAGTAGGGAAATAATAGCGAGTCGCAATTGTGAATGCAGTATGGGATCGAGATCCTTGAATAGATTCATATTAACTCCATGTTTATTGGCATTTGGCTAACTGTTCCTGAGCTCTTGCAAGTCCCCAATTTGGCCACATTGGTTTAGGTTTGTCAGTTTTAAACAATGCTATAGACTTCTCGAATAATGGCTTTGCTTTATCTTTTCCTCCACCGAATGTCACTGGTGTCCCCATCATACTTTCTCCCTGGAGGTAATAGATCCTTGGATTATCAGGATTCAGCTGAATAGCTATTTGCAGGTCCTTATTTGCCTCTGCTCCATAAGTCTGCCAACGGGTTTGCGGATCTACCATCATCTGTTGAGTAGCTGACATATTTCTGAGAACGTAAATTTCAGAGTTCTTATCGAGTGCTTCAGCTTTATCGCATAGAGCATTGATCCGGGCTGAATTTGCGTCTTTATCGATTTTTGTATCACTCCATCCTGAAGTCGATAAAGCGAGACCGGCATAATAATACGGGAGCCATTGAGTCTTCTCAGCATCTCCGATTCTTTCGAAAGTGTTGGATACCGCCTGCAGATCAGCAGTTGTTTTGGCCGAATCAAAAAGTGCCATATTTTTCTTCATCGCGTCAATATACTTATCACTTTGTCCGGAAGAATTAAATACAGAAAATACTAACAATGAAAAAAGTAAGGATTTCATAACTGATATATTAAATGTGAAGAATTATAAGTTATTATTTATAGCGTCCTGTGTCCTGTCAACTCCCCAACTTAAAAAACATCCGATAAAGTAAAAACGAGAAGCTGGAGGTGTAATGGGCTGTTTATAAGTTCCGTCGAAAGAATAATGATATCCATAAACGGAATTGTATCCAAGTACATTACTCATACTAGCGAACAATACAATAAAAGTTTTAGGTTTTACTTTACCAAGGCTTGGAATATATTCACAACTAAAGTTCAAACTGTTATAGTCCTTCGTCCGGCCTTCGTCAGCAGTATAATATTTACCATAATTATTGATCATGAAATTATAATAAGGGCGACCGGTTGCAAAAGTGTAGGTAACATTAAACCCCGCCTTCCAGTCAGTGAAAAATCGTTTCATAACAAGAGAGGCAGTGTTAGTAGCCACAAAATCAGGCGTTAGTTTACCAGGATAGTTCATAAACTGCCTTTTTGTATCTATATAAGAATAGCTTATCCAGTAATCAAAATCCTTAAACGTTTTTTTGTCCCGCCAGAATAAATCTATTCCATCAGCATATCCGCTGCCACCATTCTTATATCCATAATAATTTATTCCAATAGGAATAGTCTCGACCAGATTATTGTATAATTTATAGTACGCTTCTATTCGGAAAAGCTGATCCTTATTCATTTTCTGGTAATTCAAAATATAATGTGTTGCCTCCGTAAATTTCAAATTTGGCGTAAAAAACAGTTGCTGGTTGTCGGGCTTCTCATAAAAAATTCCATATGCAGCAGAAATCTGCGCGTCCTTACCTGTTTTATAAGCGAGTGAAATACGGGGGCCAAAATCTGATTCTTTCAAAAGTGTCGAATATTCATATCTGACTCCTAATTGCGCTGCGAGTTCATTAGTAAGATAAATACTTGCTTCAGCAAATCCGGAAATCAGGTTATCACGCAAAACACGTAGTGTATCATTATAAGTTGATGGATTGTAAGTATACCAGTATTCAGTTCCAAAGCGAAGGGAGCTTAATCCTGACAGCTTTTTTTCGAACACCGCTTTTCCCGTAGTAAGATTTTGTTTATTGGTGACTTCAAAATTTTTTGATTGCATAAAAGTAGTATCCGGAAAATAGCGGGGCTGATTATCTGATCCCTGTACCTGCTGCTGAATATTGTCCAGGTTGGTACTGTAACTGGTCATTAATGTCATTCTCCATCCATTATTTAGAGGCTGACGCCAACTCAGATTGTTGTACCAGTTATGATTAACCAGGTTAAAAGCGTCTTTCAAATTAAGACTGTCAATATCCTGCGTTCGCATGCCGAGTCCATTGTAAGCAAAAGTTGTGTAATATTTTATCATGCCGCCGTTCTTAGTTTTAATTCTAAAATTCGCATCTGCGTTATGAAAAACGGGGAGGTGAAAATAATCTGGTTTTTGACTAACAAGGCCATAGTAAAGAGCTACGTTCACGTAACTGTAGCTCATTCCCCAGGAATATTTCTTGTTATCTGCCAATTGCTGGGTGCCTACGCCTGCGATAATTGGAGAAATGGAAGCATCTATTTCGGAATGTTCCGGCAAATCAACAGATTCCAATAATACCACCGAAGAGAGAGCCTGTCCATAAAGTGCAGAATAGCCTCCTGTGCTGAATACAGTCCCTTTAAAAAGAAATGGCGAAAATCTGCCGCGGGTTGATATATCTGGAACGCTTGTATAATAGGGGTTATTTACAAGACTTCCGTCTATAAATTGTTTTGTTTCCTGACCTGTGCCCCCACGCACAAAAAGCCCTTCCTGTTCGCCGACCTGTTGGGTACCCGGCAAGGTCTTTAATGCTGCGGTTATATCCGCATTGGAACCTGCTGTTGTTGCAATATCCAGCGAGCTCATGACAGCCCCCCGATGCGAATCGCCTGCAGCAAATGAACCTGCTGAAATGGTAACCGCTTTTAATTCATTGGGCTCTTCTTTAAGCTGAAGATCCAAACGAATTTCTTTTCCGGTATTTGAAAAAGTGACTTCAATTGATCGAAATCCAACAGATGTTACAGTAAGTGTTTGAATCCCCGTATCGCTGCAACTAAAAGAATATTTGCCAGTTGAATCAGAAGTAGCTCCATCGAAACTATTCTTTACCGTAATGCTTGCTCCCGGAATCGCACGACCCTTAGGATCTTTTATTATTCCTGAAATTCTGGTCTGCGAGAATCCTGCAACGAGAATCATTTGCGACAACAGAAAAATGAAAAACTTCCTGTTCAGAATTAAACTGGTTTGACCTAAAAAAAACATATCAACAATGTATTTCTTTAACTCTATGACTACGAATATAAATTAGTTTATATTGTAAACCAAATTATACTAAAAAGGCCAGGCTTAGACAAGCCCGGCCGTTGTTGATCGTACCCTTTAAAACTAAAACTTAAAATATCTTTTATGCTGCCCTATTCAATTTGTTTTGGTCGTTCACTGCGATTAGCCGCAATCAGGTTGCCTTGTAATTTTTTATTTACAGGAACATCATAGGTTAGCGATTTAAATAAGAGACCATACATTCTATCTGAAGATTTGGTACCAGAGGATCCGGTTTCTGCTCCAAGCCTCAAAATCATAATTCCCGAATCTTTGTAAAAGTTACTTACCATCGCATCCTCTGCTTCTACCGAAATTCCAGGATAATCCCTTGTTGTACCATCATATCTTTTGCCTTTAAGAAAAGGATCTGACTCAGAGCCCTGGATCGTTGAAGCAAAAATTGCTGTTTCACGCTGCAGGGAAAATGAACGTATTTGATAGTAAGACTGAAATTCATGTAATTGATTTCCGTCTCCATCTATATCCAGACCCGAAACAAAGAACTGATTGACCGGCATTAAGATATTTTGATCTCCATGTTTTACAAACGAAATCTTAAATTCCATCCACCATGTCGTATGTGCCGGAGCAGTTCCGTCCCCATATTTAACCCGGGGCTGCCACGCATTGTCGTACCCAGTTCCTTTTACTGAATCCTGTTCAGGACCTTTTAAGTCGATCTCCGACAAAGTCACCGACGGAACGCTGCGTCCCAGTATAGTAACCAAAGCATCCATTCCCCAACCCACATTCTCAAAAATATACACAGCTCCATCCAGACCATCCCCCGTGCATCCCTTCCCTGTTTTCAATTTGGGATTTTTAAAAGAAAGCTCAGGAATCAGCGATTGTGCCTGAGTGGTAGCTGCTATAATAAATATGAAAAGAACTGAAGTTATTCTCAAATTAAACTGGCTGATCATGAATTCTCTTACCCCGAAACTGAATTGCATCATGGCTTGTTTTAACATGGGCTGTTTTGTTAACCCATGATTATAGGTACAAGGCGCAATTCTTCGGAAGGATTGGAATCCCTATCTGAAATAAAGAATAATTGTTAGCAGGAAAATTGGAAGGAAGTTTATCTGGAGATTGGTACGGCTACTACTGCAGGACAAAGATTGCAAGCGTTTTTCAATAATGCAAGTGTTTACGAAAATAATTGACAATTGTTAATTGTTAATTGTCATACTGAGGTTTGGTATATGAAAAAAGGTCCCTCAATATTGAGAGGACCCTTATTACGAAGTAGTTTAAAATTAACAAATAACAGCTAACAATTAGCTATTTGTACTGCGGAATTAGATCATTGGCCAATTTTACAGTCTTCCGAATAGATTCGTCGGAAAGGAGACCCTTTTTGAACTCTGCTAACACATCTGGCAGTTTGTTGTCCATTTCCATAAGAAAATGTTCTTCAAAAGCCTTGACTTTGTTAACGCGAACTTCACGAAGCAAACCTTGTGTTCCGAGGTATATAATGGCTACCTGCTTCTCAACGGAAACAGGTGCATATTGAGGTTGTTTAAGGATTTCAACATTACGTGCTCCTTTGTCCAGAATGAGTTTAGTACTGGCATCGAGGTCTCCACCGAATTTAGAAAAAGCTTCCATTTCGCGGTATAATGCCTGATCCAACTTCAAGGTCCCTGCCACTTTTTTCATGGATTTAATCTGTGCATTTCCACCCACACGACTCACTGAAATTCCCACGTTGATGGCAGGTCGAATACCAGCGTTAAACAGGTTTCCTTCCAGAAAAATCTGGCCGTCAGTGATCGAAATCACATTCGTCGGGATATATGCAGAAACGTCTCCCGCCTGTGTTTCAATAATTGGTAAAGCAGTAAGTGATCCACCACCCTTCACTTTATTTTTAAGTGATTCAGGAAGGTCGTTCATATTTTTTGCCACGCTATCGTCCGAAATTATTTTGGCAGCACGTTCGAGCAATCGGCTATGGAGATAAAATACGTCCCCCGGATAAGCTTCACGCCCTGGAGGACGGCGAAGCAGCAGGGAAACTTCACGATAAGCAACAGCTTGTTTAGAAAGATCATCATATATAATCAGAGCGGCGCGACCGGTATCCCTGAAATACTCGCCAATAGCTGCTCCTGCAAATGGTGCATAGAACTGCAATGGGGCCGGGTCGGAGGCTGAAGCTGCAACTATAACTGTATAGGCCATAGCACCGCTTTCATTCAAAGTTTGCATGATACCTGCAACTGTGCTTGCTTTCTGACCGATGGCAACATAGATACAATAAACCGGTTTACCGGCTTTGTAAAATTCCATCTGGTTTATGATTGTATCGATCGCGATAGCAGTTTTACCTGTTTGTCGGTCACCGATAATAAGTTCACGTTGTCCGCGTCCTATTGGAATCATCGCATCAATAGCTTTGATTCCAGTCTGCAATGGCTCTTTCACCGGTTCGCGGAAAATAACTCCGGGCGCCTTTCGTTCGATGGGCATTTCGTGTGCTTCACCGGTCAGCGGGCCTTTTCCGTCGATGGTTTCACCCAGGGTATTCACTACCCTGCCCAGCATGCTTTCGTATACTTTTATAGACGCGATTTTTCCGGTGCGGCGAACTTTTGCTCCTTCTTTGATTTCTCCTGAATCACCCATTAGTACGATACCCACGTTATCTTCTTCGAGGTTCAGTGCGATTGCGCGGATTCCATTTTCAAATTCAACCAATTCTCCACTGCCTACGTTATTCAATCCAAACACACGGGCAATACCATCGCCCACCTGAAGAACAGTTCCTACTTCTTCCATCTCGGTTGTCAAATCAAAAATGCTGATCTGCTGTCGGATGATCGCTGAAATCTCGTCTGGTTTTATTTCTGACATAATCTATTATTAATTTGGTCTTCTTAATGTTTAGCGGAACCTATAAATGTATTCGTTTGTTAAGAACCGGTTTTTTACTTTGGTCAGATCATAAGCTACACTGGCATCTATCCTTCTGCCATTGCCTTCCAATATGAATCCGCCAATGATATTTTCATCCACCAGGCAAATCAGCTCAACATCCTTTACATTGTTCTCCTGTTTGATTTTGTTGATGAAAACGTTTTTTACTTCTTCACCAACAGCAACAGCAGTAGTTAAGGTAATCGTCACGATTCCTTTATATTCTTTATACTGCTCTATAAATGCATCGGCAATTTCCGGAAGAAAACTTTCACGACCTTTTTTGATCAGCAGGTCGTTAAATCTTTGCGTTATTTCACTGGTTTGTCCGGAGCGGACTGCCTGAATTACTTTCAGTTTTTTCTCGCTGTTTATGACGGGATTTTTCAGAAAGTCAATAAGAACTTTACTGTCCTTCATAATCCCTTTTAAATACAGATTGTCCAGGTATACCTGTTCCAGTTGACCCCTTTCAATGGCAAGGTCAATCAGCGATTTTGCATATCTGGTAGCAAGTCTGGGGTTTGGCATTCTTAATTCAATTTAACTTCTTCCGCCAGCTGTTTTATGTACTTCTCCTGCTCTGGCAGGTTATCTAACTTTCGGCGCAATATTTTTTCGGAAATTTCTACAACGATGATACCGATTTCGTTTTTCACTTCAATCAGCGCAGCCATTCTTCTCTGTTCAATCATTGCCTGTGCATCTGCGAGTATTTTATCAGCTGCCAGTTTTGCCTGTTCTTTCGCTTCACTGATTATTTTATCTTTAATATCGCGGGCCTCCTTCAACATCTGAGCTCTTTCTTCACGTGCTTTTGCAAGAAGTGCCTCGTTTTCACTTTTCAGCTGAGCCATTTCGGCTTTCACACGTTCGGCAGTTGCCAGTGATTCGGTGATACCGGATTCTCTATCCCGCAATCCTTTTACAATTGCCGGCCATGCAAATTTACCGAGGACAAAAAGCACTATGAGAAATGCCAGAAGTGTCCAAATCAATAATCCAAACTCGGGGAGAAGTAATTTCATAACTAATTCATATTTTGAAAGCTTCCTGCCTAATAAATCTCAATTCCGAATAAAACTGCATCCTCCGCCCTGTGCATTGGATGCAGTTAATCGTTCTGCAATGGATTATAAAACCATTGCAAGAAAGCCAACAATGATTGCGAACAATGCAGCACCTTCAACAAGCGCCGCTGTCAAAATCATATTAGCCCTGATGTCGTTAGCTACTTCCGGTTGGCGGGCAATTGCTTCTACTGCACCCTTACCAATCTGGCCAATACCGATACCTGCACCTACCGCTGCAAGTCCGGCGCCCACCGCACCACCTGCATTACCAAGCGGCGTGCTGAGCATAATTGTCAATAAATCCATAATCTTGGCTTTATATTAAGTGAAAAAAAACTTTTACGCAAGCATGGAATCTTCATGCTTTTCCTGATGCTGGTGATGCTTGCCTTCAATTGCCTGTCCCACGAATACTGCTGTCAGCATCGTAAAAATAAATGCCTGTAAAAAAGCTACCAGCACTTCAATCAGGTAAATAAAAATGGTAAAAGCAATTGAAAATGGTGCTGTTCCCCAACCCGCATATTTACTCATGTTCCCAAAAATAAATATTAATGAAATCAGGCAAATGATTATAATATGCCCGGCTACCATGTTTGCAAACAAACGTATGATCAACGCAAAGGGCTTTATAAAAAGGCTAATAAATTCCACCGGAACCAGGATAACTTTCACCCAACCGGGTACTCCGGGAGGATTAAAAATATGTTGCCAGTAATGAGAATCAGAGCTAAACAAAATCACCACAAAAGCTACGATACCCAAAACGGCGGTAAATGCAATATTGCCGCTCACATTTGCCGAACCCGGGATCAATCCAAAAATATTATTGATAAGAATGAAAAAAAATACGGTCAGCAAAAACGGAAGATATTTTTGATAACTCGGTCCCAGATTTGGCTTAGCCACTTCATCCCTCACAAATGTAATCACCGGCTCCAAAAGACTTTGAGATCCCTTTGGTGCTGAGGTTACTCCCTGACCACTTTTATATTTTTTTGCAATTGAAAGCATGACCCACGTAAAAAGGCCCATGGCAATTATCATCTGAATCACATTACGTGTGATTGAAACATCGTAAATCCTTACAGAAGTATCAATTTTACCGTCGCTATCTACAGCTACGATGTCCTGTGCATTGAATTTTGCAGGATCAAGTTTCAGCTCCTGAATTTTGTCATTTGTCAAAAGTGAATATCCCTGATAATTTTCCTCACCATGATGAAAGCGGGATGACATAAAAGTCGACAGACCCCTCTGCTTAGAATATAATATGACCGGAAGAGGTATGGAAATTGGATGTTTCGTACCCTGATCATCTATATAATCAATAATATGAAAATCATGATTGTTAAGAACATGGCCGAATATGATTTCTTTCGCGTCAAAAGCCGGTTTGGCATCCTTTGGTTTATTTTCCTGCTGAGCCAAAGCGCCTGATGAAAAAAACAAGCAAAAAACGCTGAAACCCGCTACCAATAAAGATTTGAACCTCGCTGCGACCATGCGGAATCTAATTTTGCCGCAAAGATAAGGTTCGGTGGGTAATTATCAAGGCCTTTTTACGCTTAACGCTCGCCGCATAAGGCATAACACTTAGTCCTTTTTTTATCACAATTTTTTTAATCCTGAGTGGACCTGTAAGTAACAAATCTGCCTTAATTTGTACGGATAACCCACCGTTAAGCGTTAGGCCTTAAGCGTTAAGCCTTAGGCGTTTACTTTTTCAAATTGCATCTGATGCAGTTTAAAATAAAAACCTTCTTTTTCTATAAGCTGCTCATGGGTACCCATTTCCCTGATTTCCCCTTTATCGAGCACCATGATTTTATTGGCCTTTCGAATTGTAGAAAGACGATGGGCGATAACTATGGACGTTCTGCCAGCGATTAGTTTGCCTATTGCATTCTGAATCATCATCTCGGATTCAGTATCGACTGAAGAAGTCGCCTCGTCCAGAATTAAAATCGACGGATCGAATAACAAAGCCCTGATAAAAGAAAGGAGTTGTCGTTGACCCATGGAAAGTGTATTACCCCTTTCCATAACGTCATAATTGTATCCTCCCGGCAAACGTAAAATAAAATCATGCATTCCAATGAGTTTAGCTGCTTTCACAACCCGGTCGAAAGGAATTTCATCATTACGCAATGTTATATTGTCCAAAATCGATCCCGAAAAAAGAAATACATCCTGTAAAACCACGCCGATATTGCCTCTTAGAGTATCCAGTGCATATGATTCAACGGGCATGTCATCTATAAGGATGCCCCCTTTCTGAATTGGATATAATCTGTTAAGTATACTTATAATAGAAGTCTTCCCACTGCCCGTATGTCCGACAATAGCCAACGTTTCTCCCGGTTCAATTTGAAATGATATGTCTTTTAAAACATATCGATCATCAGCGTACGCGAAAAATACATGTTCAAAAACTATTTTCCCTATTAACTTGTCGGGACTGTATTTACCATTATCGGGCATAATGTCTTTATTATCCAGCACACGAAACACCCGCTCACTGGCCACCATACCCATTTGCAGCGTATTGAATTTATCGGCTATGAGCCTCAGTGGCCGGAACAATAAATTGAGACATAAGAAGAAAGCCATAATAAGCCCCGGAAAATCTTCAGCCTGTTTGTCTGAGAGATGCAATATCTGACTTGCACCATACCAAACCAGCAATCCTGTGGAAAAAGCAAGTACGATTTCTACAATGGGGAAAAAAACCGAATAGGCAAAAATTGCCCTGATATTCGCATTTCTGTGTTCCCGGTTTATTCGTTTGAAACTTTTGTATTCTCTTTCTTCTGCTGCAAATGCCTGTACTATTTGCATACCAGTAATATGTTCCTGGACAAATGCATTCAATGCCGCAACTGCGTTCCTAACCCGTATAAAAGATTTATTTACGGCTTCCTTAAAAAAATAAGTAGCCAGAATTAGTATTGGAAAAGGAATCAGACAAATGAGTGTCAATTGCCAATTGATCCAGAACATGGCCAACAAAACCGAAATGATGGTAAGCAGATCAGAGACTATGGGGATAAGACCCTCCGAAAAAATATCATTAATAGCTTCAATATCATTGATGGTTCTTGTAGTGAGCGTTCCAATTGGTGTTCGGTCGTATTGAGAAAGATTCAGCGACAGTACTCGTTTATAGACGGCCACCCGAAGATCTTTGACAACAGTTTGACCCAGCCAGGCGGTTATAAATGAAAAATAAAAACGAAGTAATGTCTCTATCAGTAAAATGCCGATTTGCAAAATCGTCACATTAATAATCATTTGGATCATCAGATTCTGTACTGAGGGATCTTGTGTCAATGCCCCCTGATTTATATAATTATTAACTGTGTATTGAATCAGTAAAGGTCGAATGGGAGTAACGATGGCCAGCAGAATAGAAAGACTGATAGAACCATATAACCACTTTTTGTAGGGCCTGGTAAATTGCAGCACCCTGCGCAATTGGCTAAAATCAAAAATTTTTTTTCTGGAAGTGGCCTCAGACATTCAAGTAAAAATTAATCTTCCTCGCCCATGGCATTACGGTAAGCTTTTATAAAAATGACACCAAGATTTTTGTAGGGCGGAATATAATCGTCGAATCTTTCACGAGCAACCGGATCTTTGAGAAATTTCTCGGTCAATGCCTTCCAGATCGGTAGCCAGTCAATATTGTTTCCATCGAGCAGATCGCTGTTAATGGCCTGTAATATCGGCTCGTTTACTGATTTTGTTCCTACCTGTTTGGAAGAAATGATATGCGCATCCGGACTTATACTTAGCACTTCACTCAAATTATTATACCCGCCGCAGGAACCGAGAATTACAATTTTTGCTGAAGGCTGAAGTTGTTTCAGGGTATATCGTACGTGATAACTGTGTCCGCGATGTATGTAAATGGTTGGCTGAAGTTTGTTGTCGTACAAATAATCATCCAGGTGGTGTTGCGCTTTGTCGTCCGGGTCATCTTCTCCATACAATGGGCGGTTTGCAAAAATCCAGACAGGTTTCCCTTTTAAAGATTGTATCCAGATCCATTCTTTTGTAGGATTCATAGTTACTTTCCATTCTGGTTTGTTCAAAAATAGTTTTAAAAAATCCTGATAGGAGTTTTGCCCATCTTTATCTTCATCCCCATAAAAAAATACCTGTTGTATGACTCTTCCGCTATCATCTTTCAATGAGTCGTAATTGACAGAATATACCGGCGGTATCCCGAGTTTTGCAGACAAGTCAATTGCCTGGCTGGTATCAGCTGATTCAAACAGTGATTCCATAAGGTGGTAAATAACTGTCCCGCGCTTGTCGCTGTTTAGCAGATTTCTTTTGTAATTCCACTTCACTTCATTTAAAACGAAAGCAGCCAGGGGTGGATTTTTATCGAATATACTACTGTAAGAATCCGCCACGTCCACTGCATCTTCTTCGTTAGCTCTTTCCAATCCAATAATGAATGCCTTCATTATTGTAGCAGCGTTGTCTTTATCCATCGTTGCCAGGAAATAGTCGAGTTTATTATAAGCAGCCGCCATCTTTATGAACTTCCGGAAATAATCTCCATGCATCTGAATAATAAGACTATCACCACGCGGTACAGACATTCTCTGGAAAATACGTTCATACACTCCCAGGTAGCTGGAGGTATAAATTTCATCTTCACTAAGAACGATCAGATAATAAAGTTCTGCAGGGCTTAAGGGATCCAGAATCTTAAATCTGACCGAAGATGGTTTGTCATGCAAAGCGTTTATCTCCCGCACAAACACGTCCTTCCCTTTGCTCTGCAGCATGGTAGTAAGGGCCTCCATCTCCAATGCAGTATCGAGTTGTGGCGGAAGCATTCGGGCTGCATAATCCAGTCTGGTTTGAACAAGTAATTTATAGTATGCAAGGTTGTCGTCCTTTACTCTAT